>CADBXV010000047.1 GCA_902798645.1 uncultured bacterium | reverse complement strand
GTTTTTGCATTATTTTCATATTTATCTTCAGTACAGCTTGAAAAAGAAGCTGCAATAAGTGTTGCTCCGATTAATCCGTATGATACTTGTTTGATATTCATATATTATCCCTATGATACGTACTGTATAATTATATTTAAATAAAATTTTTATTGCAACAATTCTTCAACCGGAATAACTGTCTTTAGTTTTAGAGCAAAAATGTAAGGATTATTTAAGAGTGCCAATTTAACTGCATCTTTTTCTGTTGTTACAATTACACCGTCAATATTTTCAATATCTTCTGCGGTATATTTGTGATGATCCTCAAAAGTGATTTTATCCTTAATTTTATAATCATCTTCTAAAAACTTGTAAAATTGTTCAGGCTGACCAATGGCAGAAAGTGCTGTGATTTCCGTTCCCTTTTCAAGATGTTCACCTGATACAATATTATAAATGTAGTCAGGCTCCGTTTTGCAAACAGTGGTCTTTACCCCTTGTTTTTTTGCTAATATTTTTGCAAGTTTTTCTGCTCTTGAATGATCTTTATTCTTGCTTACAATAACAAGTTTGCTTAATCTCTTAAACCCTTCCATACCTTCTCTTAAAGGTCCGGCCGGAAGCAAATTTTCATTACCAAACATTTTTTCAGAATCAACAAGAACTATGTCTACATCCCTATGCAGTTTTCTGTGTTGAAATCCGTCATCAAGAATAATCTTTGTACAACCAAGCTTTTCTATTGCGTATCTTGAAGCTTTATATCTGTTAGAGCAAGTTATAACCACACAACCGTCGATATTTATACTTAACCAATACGGCTCATCTCCTGCCATATCTGCTTTATAGTATAAATTTATTCCGTCAGAGATTACATGAACAATTTTGTTATTTAATTTCCCGCCATATCCTCTTGATATAATTGCAGGTTTTTCGCCTTTAGAGATATAATATTTTGCAATTTCCGCCACAACCGGCGTTTTCCCGACACCTCCGGTTGTAAAATTTCCGACTGATACTACAAAGGCATTTACCTTTTTAGGTTTAATAAATCTTTTATCGTATAAAAAATTTTTAAAGCCGCTTCCAAATCCATAAAATAAAGAACAAAATCTAAGGAATTTAAAAAGAAAGCCATTAGAATTTTTATTATAATGTATTTTAGTAATTTCAGTTTTAATATTCATAATATTAAATTTATCAAAACTTTAGCATTTAATCAATAAACTAAAAAAGTCACCAAATTATATAATATGATGTACTAAGCTTCGATCATTGATTTAAATTTATTAAAATCTTCAATTGTATCAATTCCGACCGGAACATTATCAACAATAGCTATTTTAATCTTCATTCCGTTTTGTAATGCTCTTAACTGCTCAAGACTTTCTGACATTTCATAACTCGTTTGCGGCAGTGATGTCATCTTGAACAAAGACTCTTTTTTATATCCGTATATACCAAGATGCCCGTAGAATTTACTTTTACCTTCATTTCTTTCATACGGTATTTTTGAGCGTGAAAAATACATTGCATAATTATTTATATCAAAAATACATTTTACTAAATTCGGGTTGTTAACTTCTTCTTTATCAGTTATCTCTCTTACAAGTGTGGATATATCAGCGTTACTGTCTTCTACGACCCCTTTTCTTACAAGTTCAATGTTTGCAGGCTCAATTAACGGCTCGTCACCTTGTACGTTGATTATATAAGAAATTTCAGGATGTCTTTTTGCGACTTCTGCTATTCTGTCGCTTCCGCTTTTATGTTCAGCAGATGTTATCTCAACTTCTGCACCAAATGATTTGCAAGCATTTAAAATTCGTTCATCGTCAGTTGCAATAATTACTCTGTCGATATTTTTGCATTTAGATGCCTTTTCCCATACCCATTCAATTATATATTTTCCACCTGCCTTTAGTAACGGTTTTCCTTCAAGCCTTGAAGAACCATATCTTGCAGGAATGATCACAGCAGTTTGTTTTTCCACAGTTATTCCTTTTGTTTTACCTATTATTTGTGCCGAATTCTATTTTGTTGCATTTATAAATACAGCATTAGTTTTTAGCGATATATTTCTTCCTGTAAGATAATCTTCAACCTGAATCATAAATTTTTCAACAGTCGGAAAGTCAAAATATTTAAGAAATCTATCTTTTGTAGACGGTTGTGTAGGAGATGGCGGATTGATAAACCATTCTCTTACCATATTCGGCTGTACCACATAATTAGATTTTACTTCTTGAAGTTTTACTTCCGGAACGCTGAATCCTGCAATTTCTAAGTTAGTTTGAATAGTTTTTTCATCAAAATTACAAAGAGAATCCAGTGGATTATCCATTATTTCATTTTCTACACGTTTAAAATCTTCATACTTATCTATGTATTTTGGATCCAATATTTCCCAGTATCTTGTATTTGAACGTATTATAGGTTCAAAAGCACAAAGTTTTCCGCCCGGTTTTAATACACGATAGATTTCGCTTATAGCAGGCTGTTTGTTCACAACGTGTACAAGAACAGATCTCATAACAGCTTTGTGTACAGTACTCATAGGCAGAGCAATATGCTCAACGGGACATTTTAAGAGTTCATATCCTTTTGTAACACCTGACTGATCCAAAATTTTCTTGCAATCATCAAGACAATCCTGAAACATGTCTGAAAATATAACATTACCTTTGCACTCTTGCATCTCTAAAGCTTTAAAAGCTAACAGACCTGTTCCGCAGCCAATATCTAATACTGTATCATATGGCTGAATCTCCGCATAAACCAATATTACATCACGCACTGCTTCCAGCCAGCGTGTGGTTTGCTCTATCATTTCAGGTGTTTGCCCTGCAAATCTGTTTTTTTTAAGCCACTGTGTCCAGTTTTCACAAATCTCACTCATCTTAAAGTTCCTTCAAATATAGGGTTTTTTTATAAATTTATTATACTACATTTATTGGTTGTGGGCAATTATTATCTGCTCATAATTATTTTTGCGAAGTCGGCATAATCAGTTTTTGCGTTATTTACCGAATGTAAAAAAGCAAAATAGCTTGCCAATTGCATTTGTTGTCCTGTATTAGTTTTTGATTTGGATGCTTTAACTATAGCCTTTGCCGTTGCTTGACTTGCTTCTGATAATTTAATTGTTGGGATTTGCATTTTGTACTCCTTATAAATCAAACAAACTCCCTCAATTATGGGGGAGTTTGTGTTTGCCTTAGAAAATTTGTAAATCTTATACAGCGTATACAGAAACTTGTTTTCTGTCACGTCTGTGCGGTTCAAATTTAACTTGTCCGTCGATTAGTGCGAACAAAGTATCATCAGAACCGATACCTACGTTGTTACCCGGGTGAATTTTAGTTCCTCTTTGGCGAACGATAATGTTACCTGTTTTAACCATTTCACCGCCGAATTTCTTAACGCCTAAACGCTTAGCTTCCGAATCACGGCCGTTGCGGGTAGATCCCATACCTTTCTTATGTGCCATTTTATATCTCCTTTTTATTTTTAGTGATTAAGTGAATAAGTGATTAAGTGAATAAGTGAGTTTAAACTTATTGTATTTAACCACATCCTCTCTCTGTGGAGAGGGTAGTGTGAGGCATCAGCCCACACTCAAAGCTTATTATGCTTCAGCTGTTTCAGCAGCCTCTGCTTTTGCTTTTGATGCAGTTGTTCTGATTTTGTTAATCATAACTCTTGCAAAACCTTGTCTGTGACCTTGTTTAAGTCTGTAACCTTTTTTAGGTCTTTGTTTGTAAACGATTATTTTCTTAGCACGGTCAGTTTTAAGAATTGTTCCTTCAACTTTAGCGTTAGCAACGTATGGTTGACCGATTTTTGATTTTTTGCCGTTAACAATCATAACAACTTTATCAAAAACAACCTTAGCGTCTTTTTCTTCGCCTAATAATTCAACGTCAACATAACGTCCTTCTTCAACTTGGTATTGTTTACCACCTGTTTCGACTATTGCGTACATTGTCTTTTCCTTTCTTTTTAAGGGACTGTAATTCAATTAGCTTTCACTAGTGAATTTTAGACACAGTCAACCTATCTAATACTATTTATATAACTTTAATCTAACACAAGCCCAATTCTACTGTCAAGAACGGAATTTTAAAAAGTTTACAATTTGATATTATGAACAAATCTGAGCTTTAACTTCTTTTCTTTTGACCTTGTTTGTTGTTGTTCTTGGAAGTGTTTCTCGCCTTATAATTAAATTCGTCGGACGTTTATAAGGAGTCAACCTTTGGAGAAGTTCTTTTATGTCGGCTCTTACAATTGTTTCAATCTCTGCATCGGTTTTTTCTTCATACAGATAAGGCTTAGGTACGACTACTGCAACAACTTCTTCAGTACCGTCTTTTGCTCCGAAGGTCCTTTCAGCACCAAATACACAAACTTCTGCAAGGTATTCACTCTTTTCAAGAACTGATTCAACTTCTTCAGGAAGAACTTTTTTACCTCCTGAAAGAACAATCATGTTTTTGATTCTTCCTGTTATATAAATATATCCGTCATCACCTATTTTGGCCACATCTCCTGTATGGAACCAACCGTCAGGTTCAAGAACTGAAGCCGTTAGTTCCGGTTGATTGTGATATCCTTTCATAACCGATGGACCTTTTACAAGAAGTTCTCCGGTTTTTGGATCGGTTTTGTATTTCCAGCTTTTATAAGGCTTACCGATTGACGCATAATCATTGATTTTATCTGTGTTCAAGGCAACAACAGGACTTGTTTCAGTTAGACCATAACCCTGACATACTTTTATACCGATTCTATTAAAGAATATTGCTACATTAACATCCATTGGAGCACCGCCTGATAAAATACCCCAGAATTTTCCGCCAAATTGTCTGTGAAGATCCCTAAATAAGAATTTTTTAATTTTTCCAAATCCTAAAAACTTAGCAATGTAGTGATATTTTATATCAAACCACCATTTTCCTAATGGTGTGTATTTATTAATGCATTCTGCTTCTAAAGTTGTTTTTAGAAGTTTCATAAATGCCGGAACCATTATCATAAACTCAATTTCTTTATCCCTCATCATTTTTAAGATATCTTTCGGTTTAAGGCTCTTTGTGTAATAAATTGAGTAACCAAAGTTTAAGAATGATGAGAAACCTACTGTCATTTCAAACATGTGGTTCATTGGAAGTATTGATAGAATTGATACACGTCTGTTATCCGGCAGGATTTTATCAAAAGCATCTTTGGTAATTATAAGTTGCGAAGTAATATTACCAAATGTAATTTCTACTCCTTTTGGTGCACCTGTTGTACCTGATGTGTAGATAATGAATGCTACAGCTTTTCCGCTTCTTACTCTCCATTTTGAGTCATAAATATCAGGTAATTCATAAATATTTTTAATTCCATCTGCTTGAAATTTATCATCCATTACAAGAATTGTTTTAAGAGAAGGAATTTCTTCTCTCAATTGATAAGCTTTATCTATATAGGTTTTTGAAACCAATATTACAGTTGGTTCACTATCTAAAAGAATAGATTTTAATTCATAGATAGTAAGTTTATTATCCAAAGGAACTGTAATTGTGCCGGCAAGAACTGATGCGAAAACGCATGCTCCATATTCAGGTTTTGATTCAGATAGGATAGCAAGTCTTTCACCTTTTACAACACCCAACTCTTCAATTAGGTATCTTGCAAGCTTTCGTGACAGCAATCCCAAACCTTTGTATGTAAGTTCTCTCCAGCCATATTTGCTTCTCATTCCGAGTGCAACACGTCCTTCGTACTCTGAAGATTTATTCGCTAATATTGATAATAAATGTTTATTTCTAGACTCCATAAAAACCTCTTATTCCTAACTGGATACCAGCTTACCCTCTTTACTTAACAATCAATTCTAACATTAAAAAAGTTGTTGTCAAAGATTTTGTAAAAATACATTACAACTTTTCGGCTCTATCAGCAATAAATGTGGAGATTAATGGTATTAAAATATAATAAATTGTACCCAATATCAAAAACGGTTTCGCTATTTTGATTCCTTGGATTTGTTTGTTTAAATTTTTATCACCAAAATTTAATGCTTTGTATTTTTTTATGAATTCATTAGTAGGCTTATCTAAAAGTTTATCAATTGTGTATCCGCCAGCAATGCTTAAAGTGGTTGATATTCCGGCATTAAAATTAAGAGCTTGTTTTCTGCTATCATCAATTTTTTTACTTTTCTTGGCTTGATTTATAAATACTAAAGTAGCAATTGCGTCAGTAATTGCGGTTATGTGCATAGGAAAATTTGAGTCTTTAAATCTGTCTGCAAATTTTTGTATTCCTTTTTTGTTTAATGCGTTTCCGATACTCTTTGATGTATTTTCAGTTAGTTTGCCTTTAAATGAAGGTTGGTTTTTATTTTTGTCTTTAGCTGACATTTTGTCAACAATATATGGCATTCCGCTTGCTGTCATTAGTGCTTTTGGAATAGCAACAACGGATGCTATTCCGAGCTTAAATAATTGAGTTGCAAATATATATCCTTTAGAATCTGTAAGTTCTTTCCCTTTTTCTTTCAAACTGTTTATACTTTCTTTTGTTAAGTATTTAGCAGGATTTTCATCTATTTTTTTTATTGATTTTGCAAGCGGAACTGATATGGCAAACATTAAACACAAATTGATTAAGCTTGAAGTAATAGATTTGGCGGCTGCAATTTTGCGATTTTCTTTGTTGGTTTTTGGGGTATACATTATTGTAAAGGGTCTTATTGCAGAAAATGCAACTGTAGCTGTTGCACCAAAAAGCGCGCCGTTTGATGAGGCAAGTTCAAGTCCCTTTTTTACGGTATTTGATGTATATATGCTTTTGAATGAGATATCCCTTTGAGAGTTTACTTTCATATTTATTTATAGGATAACATGAAGGATAATATGTTACATAGTATTATCAATAAAAAGTTTATAGAGATTGTATTTATTATCATGATTTACGTAGTTCTTTGTGCAAATGCCTGTATAAATCATGATTCTATAATTGCTTTTGTTTCAGCATTCTGTGGTATTACATATACAATTCTTGCCGGAAAAGGTAACCCGCTTTGTTATTTGATTGGTTTAGCCGGCTCTGTATTTTATATTTATCTTGCTTATATGAATCATATATGGGGGAATCTTCTTCTGTATGCATTGTATTTTGTTCCGATGCAAATTATCGGATTTTTTAGCTGGATAAAGCATTTAAAAATGGATAGATACGAAGTTGAAAAAAGTTATTTAAAGAAAAAAGAATTGATATTATCTTTTTCTTTAACACTAATAATATCTGTATTAGTGATTTTTATTTTATACAGTATTGGTGATAGCAGTCCTATAGCAGACGGAATAACAAGCGTATTCTCTTTACTAGGAATGTATTATACAGTAAAACGAGCTATAGAGCAGTGGTTTGTGTGGACAGGGGTAAATCTGTTGTCTCTGATAATGTGGTTATCAATACTGTTTCAAGGTGAAAAAGTGTATTCTACAGTTATAATGTGGTTTGTATATTTTATTCTCGGAATTTACTTTTATAATTCTTGGAAAAAAGATTTTTCTGATTATTCAAACAAATCATAAATTCTTTTACGAATATCTTTTTCATCCATTTCTTCAGTTATTTTATTCAAGTCCATGGTCATTTGATAATACTCAGCAGCAAGTGCCTTATCTCCGATAGTTTGATATGCTCTTGCAATGTTAAAATATGCAAGTGTGTAATTCGGATTAATATCAATTGCATTTTTAAAATATTCAATAGAACACTTAGGATCGCCTATTCCGTCAAGATATACGACACCTAAATTATTTTGTGCTATTTCAAAGTTCGGATTTAATTCTATTGATTTGTGGAATGCTACAATTGATTCTTCGAGATAATCCTTTTCCCAAAGTGCAAGACCGGCTTTTGCGTAACTTAAGTAATTATCCGGTTCTGCTGTTATTGCATCACAATATGTTTTGATAGCTTTATCAAGGTCATTTTGAACCATGTACATGTCACCCAAGGATAATTGAATGTCAACATTATTCGGATCAAGTACAATTCCTGCGTTAAAAGTTGCTTCGGCAGCTTCATAATTTTCTTTAATCTCTGCGTAGATTGCACCCAGAGCGTGGCATACAATTGCTGTCCATTCCGCATCAGGATTTAACCTTATGGCTTCCTGATAATACTCTATTGCATCGTCATAAAGTTCTGCTTTAATGTATGCATATGCAAGTGAATTGTTATAATATGGATTTTCAGGGTCTAATGTTTGTGCAAGTTTAAATGCGCTTACGGCATGAATTTTGTCTGATTTATTTAAATATAAATGTCCTAATTCATAATAAATCTTGTCTAAATCAATTCCAAATTCTAATAATGAATTGTAGTAATCTATTGTTTCATCAATATTATCAGGAAAGTATGTTTGATTTATTGTTGCAAGTTTGATTAAAATTTCTCTGTTAGACGGGTTTAATTCATGAGCCTTTTTAAAAAATTCCATACTTGCTTCAATGTTATTGCATTCAAGTGATAAATCTCCCATCTTTTGGTAGAACAGATTCCCTTGAGTCTTCTCTAAGCCTTTAGAATATGCATCTAATGCAGATGGAAATAATTTCATTTTTTCAAATGTTTCACCTAGTGTCTTATATGAAAAAACTGAAAAATCATTTGCAAGAAATTTATAAAACATTTTTAATGAAGGACAGTCCCACATTATCATCATGCTTCCTGACAGAAGGTAATATAAAAACTTAACAGTGTCTTTAATGGAAGAATTATGATTTTTTATTTTTGAAAATAATATTTTTGACATGAATAAGCGAGGACGTGCAGAATTTACCCCTGCATTATGTATCGCAATTTTGAATTCTTTTTCGGCTTCTTCAAAATCTCCGTTAAGACATTGGAAATACCCGGAATATATGTGTGCATTGACATTTTTCGGCTCAAGAGTTAATGCGGTTTTGCATTGTTCCAATGCCCCGTCAATCGATATTTGCCCTTTTAACAAAAGTAAACTTGCAAGTCTGTAGTAGGATTCGCATATTGTAGGATTAGCTTTTATAGCATCTACATAACATTCGATTGCTTTCTCTAAATCCGCCTCATGTTGTCTTATAAGATAGCTTTCATGTGCTGTACGGGCTTCTTCTAATAAACCTTCAACGCTGATGTCTCCGGCTTTCATCGGGGTAATTAGTGTATCTGTCATAATCTCTCCAACCAAAATATGATTATATTAATACCCTCGTCAATTAATAAAAAATCTTTAGCTGATTTTCTATTAAATCATCCAAATAACCTATTTTTTTTAAATTTCTGTCTTAATTTAAATTTATAAAATCATGTAAACTTTTGTAACAATTTTCTATTTTTATTAAAGTTTTTAATAAGTTTTGCCGATATATATACCAAAGGGACTAAAAAAAACAAGGAAAAGCGATTAATCATGAGTTTAGCAGCACCACAAGTTAGATTATTGGCATTGACTGATCGGAATAATACAATCGACAGACAGCTATCTCATTACGCTTTGGAAAAATCCGCTCTTTCCCGTGATACGCGACAAGTAACCATGGATTATCAAAATGCTTTAAATACAAAGAGATTAAAGTTGTCTTTTAATTCAGGTGTTTCTTATGCGGATCTTTCTTATGCAGCATTAATGCGTCCAAATTCTAATAATACAAAATCTCCTATGTTGATAACTGATGCTTCCGGACGTGTTGTAATAGATGAAAAATATAAAAAATATGCAGAAATGATATCTCCAAGTGGAGCTGTTGGCGGCAATTACAGTGGTGAAACAAGAGATAAAATTCTTAAAGAATTAACCGGTGTATCCTCTGATAAATTGGAAGAAGATACAAACACTAAAAATATAGTAAAAGAAAAAGCTGATGCGAAATATAATGCTAAAAAGGTATTAGAATCAATTCCGTATAAAGATATAGAGGCAGATGAATTTATAAGAAAATACCTTAATAAAAGTGTTCTAGGGATAACAGACAGCAAAGTTGCTAGTTACAGTGGTTTGAATAATGTTGATTCTGTTATTCAAAAATTAAAGAGTGGTATTGAAGGGAAAAATTATTTCTCTTCAGAAGCTTTATTATATTTTGATAAGGCTTGTGAAGATGCTAAACAAGATATTATTGCTCAGGAAGCTGCTTTGCAAGGCGATAACAGCAGCACCAGCCCTAATGTAGCGAAGGCAAAACAAAATGCTCAATTACGCAGCAGAAATAGTAATGATGCAAAAATGGGGTTCATTTGGGGTATAGTTGAAGATTACTATAATAATAATGAACAACATTACGAAGTATCAACAGATGACTTTATATCTACTGTAGTAGGTGCGTTTAAAGAGTATTTAGGCGGCTCTGACACAATAAGGGTTATGGTTGATAATAAAGGAAAAGGTACTCAAGCAGATTATGAAAGTGCATTGGCTGCTTATAATAAAGCATCACAAGAGTATGATGATGCTATTGCTGCAAATACTGTTGTACTTGATGCTTCTGATACAACGCTTATAAATTATTATGATCAATTATTTACATCAATTGTTGATAATGGCTGGGTATATGATCCTACTGTTAAAGATAATGATTATTTAAATCAAATGTTCCAAAATAATCAATATTTTATTACATCAATTGATAAAACTTCTGATTATAATCCAGACACGCCGGAAAGTTTAAAAGAATATTATTACACTTATACAACAGATTTGGCTGCAAATACTGAAAATATTTATGCAGTAAATGATTCAGATTTACAAAATCAAGCTTTAGTTGAGTATGAATACAAAAAACAAGTATTATCAGATAAAGAATCAAGAATTGACCAAAGAATGCAAAATCTAAAAACTGAAAAATCCGCAATTACAAATATGATGGAAACTTTAAAAAAATTTACAAAAGATGGTATAGAAGCAAGATTTAATCTGTGGGGTTAATTCTATATTTGTGTTATCCTGATTATGGTATAATAAAAAGGGATAAGTACAAATGTTTGATTCACTTTCTGATAAGTTACAGGATATTATAAAGAAAACAGCCGGTCAAAAAGAATTGACTCAAGATAATATGCAGGAAGCTTTGCGTGAGATAAGGCGAGCTTTATTAGAGGCTGATGTTAATTTAAGAGTTGTTAAAGCTTTTATCTCAAATATAAAAGATAAAGCCGAAGGTGAAAATGTATTGTCAGGTGTTAATCCTTCACAACAATTGGTTAAAATTGTTCATGATGAATTAATAGAGCTTTTGGGCAAAGAAGTTAAACCCCTTGATTTTTCAGGACATCCTAATTTAATAATGATGCTGGGACTTCAAGGAAGCGGTAAAACCACATCTTCAGCTAAACTTGCAGTAAAACTAAAAAAAGAAGGCAGAAATCCTTTGCTTGTTGCATGTGACGTCTATCGGCCTGCTGCAGTTACTCAGCTCAAGACATTAGGTGAACAAATTGGAGTAAATGTATATTCGGAAAATTCTACTAATGTTCAATCAATTATCAGTGATGCAATAAATTATGCTAAAGAAAACGGTTTTAATACTCTTATCCTTGATACAGCAGGGCGTTTGCAGATTGATACGGATATGATGGCAGAATTACTGTTGATTGACAGAATATTTAAACCTGCGGAAAAATTACTTGTCATTGATTCTATGACCGGTCAGGAAGCTGTTAATGTTGCAGAAAACTTTGATGCACAATTGGGTGTTACCGGTCTTGTGTTAACAAAACTTGATGGTGATTCAAGAGGCGGTGCAGCATTGAGTGTCGTTTATTGTACTCAAAAACCGATAAAACTTACCGGAACTGGAGAGAAATTAAATGCTTTAGAAGATTTTTATCCCGAGAGAATGGCAACAAGAATATTGGGTATGGGTGATATCGTATCACTTGTAGAAAGAGCTCAGGAAGTTTTTGACGAAAAATCCGCAAAAGAAATGTCTGAAAAAATGGCAAAAGCGGAATTTTCATTCAATGATTTTTTAAAAATGCAAAAACAAATGAAAATGTTTGGCTCTATGGATAATCTTTTGGGAATGATTCCTGGGTTAGGGCTATCTAAAAATGACAGAGAAATGATTTCTCACGAAGGCGAAAAACAATTTAAACGTATAGAAGTTTTCATTCAGAGTATGACACCAGAAGAAAGAGAACATCCCGAACTTATAAACAGTTCCCGTAAAAAAAGAATATCAGCAGGTTCCGGCATACCGTTACACGATATTAATTTATTCATAAACCAATTTGAACAAATGCGTGGAATGATGAAGGGTTTTTCTGATATCAAGAAGAATATTGGTAAATTAGGAGGTAAACTGGGTACAGAGCTTGGCGGTAAACTTTCAATGCATCAGATGATGAAAAATATGAGAAGGTTTAAATAGGGGGTATTGTCTTAATGAAACTTATTGCAGGATTGGGTAATGTAGGTTCTAAATACACTTTTACAAGACATAATGCCGGATTTATGTTGATAGACAGTATTGCTATAAACTCAGGACTGGCTCTTAAAGAAAATTCACGTTTAAAGTGCTTTATGGCTAAGTTTTCCAATAATGGTGAAGATTATCTGCTTATAAAGCCTACTACGTTTATGAATTTATCCGGAGAATCAGTAAGAGCCGTTGCAGATTATTATAAGATTGAAACAAAAGATATTCTTGTTGTTTTTGATGATTTATCGCTTGAACTGGGTAAAATCAGGTTCCGCCCGAACGGTTCTGATGGCGGTCATAACGGTATTAAATCAATAATTCAGCATTTAGGAACAAAAGATATCGCAAGATTGAAGATTGGTATCGGTCCTCAGTCAAGTATTCCTTCGGAAGTATTTGTTCTACAAAATTTTTCTAAAGAAGAACTTGAAAAATTAAAAGAAACATTATCAATTGCAAAAGAAGGTATTGCATGCTATTTTACTTATGGGATGCAAGTTGCACAAAATAAATATAATTAATATCGTTCCCTCGCCCCTAGATGGAGCGACCTGTGAGCAGAGAATGTAAGCATAAGCGATATTCGTTTAACGCGAACAGGTCAAGAGAGAGGATTAGGGTGATGGGTAATCTCATATACATAGGAGCAAATAATGAACGCAGCAGAACAACTTGAACAAAGTGAAAAATATGAAGAAGCTTATATTGAATACAAAAAAATGTTAATGCATAAACCCGATGATGTTGATATTTTGACAAGAACAGCTCATATAGCACTTATATTAAATAATAAAGAGGAGGCTAAATTCTATTATGCAAAAATATTGGAGGTTGATCCTTCCAATATAATGGCGCACGAACAACTATTGGATATATTTGTTGATGAAGATAAATTTAAGTATTACCTGTTAAGAGGAAATATGCATGCTCTTCAACAACAAATGAGTTATGCAAACAGTGATTACAAAAAAGCTATATCTCACGCAAAAGATGCTCAAGAGGCGCTTCCTGCAAGGTATCTTCATGCAGGATTATGTGAAGGACAGGAAAAATATCAGGAAGCAATTGATGAATATTTAAGAATTGCAGATGACGATGATAAGAATCCTATGGTTTATTTAAAGCTTGCGGAACTGTATGAAAAAACTGAGGGGATAATATCTGCTATTCAAATCTTGGAGCGAGGGAAAAAAGATAACGGTTTTGATTCGTATGATGAAGTTCTTGCAGGGTTATATATAAGAAATTCTCAACCTGAAAAAGCACTGACAATTACAAAAAATGAACTTACAAAAGCAAGAGCTTTATTTGATATGGGTGAAAACGATAAAGGGTATGATATCTTAATCAGTGTTAAGGATAAATACGGTAATGAAAATACCTATCATTCCCTAATGGCTCAATATTATTTCCAAAAAAGTATGTATGACGAAGCTTTTAAAGAAATAGATGAATTCGAAAAACTTTCTCCGAATTCTCCTTTAATATATCAAATGCGAGCATTAATATATGAACAAAAAGAAGATGCTTTTAATGAACATGTTAACTGGGGTAAATATAATATTTTAAGGAATAAAGATGCCGATTTGATAGAAACGATTGCATCTTTATTGGAAGCGGAAGGGGATAAAACCAAAGCAAGCGAATTTTATGAACGTCTGGCAGATGTTGACCCGAAAAATACACTAGCACTTCAAAAACTTGTTGAATTTAGAGATTCAATAGGTGACAGCTATGGTGCAAAAGAATATATCGAAAGATTAAAAGTTATTGATCCAAGAAACAAATTCGCAGAAGAGAACTATGAAAAAATTGTTAACGGAAATGGTTCTGTAGGTGGCGGACTGTTATCATTTTTTAAAAATATTTTTGGCAGCAAAATGCGTTAAAATTCATCTTTACAAAACTTAACAAATAACAATAAATTAGGCAATTTCATATACTTTATATACTTTATATATATGAGAGAGGATAAAAAAATGAGAGAGCTTAATTTAAAAAGAGGTGAGCAACCGAAAACGCTTGGTGCGAATATTATTGATTCAATAAAGAATGATGTAATTGACAATATTCATACAAGATGTCGAAATGTATCAAGTGAACTTGCAGATGACTTATACTCATCTGCAGAAGATCTGGGGTATAAAGTTAATAATGTTAATGGGTTAAGAACTTGGAGCAGACAATTAAAAAACAGATCAAGAAAAGTAATTGCAGCAGAGATGCTTCAAAGTATTATAGATGAGTATACTGAAAAACAAGAATTATTAATAAATGACTATATAAATAAGCAAATAAATGAGCTTAAATTATTACCTACCGCAAATGAAAATATAAAACAAACTATAGACGGAAAATTCTATAAATTAAATGAAATAAAATATGAAGAAGATGATTCTGTTATGAATGTAAATGAGGATGGTTCTTATGATGTTAAATCATCTTTTTCATTCGGAGCAGATTTATTAATTACTACATACAATACTGAAGATAAACCTGTAAGTATGAAGGTTGTTAATAAAGATTTAGAAACATACAAAGTAGAAAAATATGTAGCAAAGAGATTGCAGCTTAAGAAAGAAGTTGTTAAACAATTCAAACTTCATGGATATAGCGGAAATTCTTCAGGAATAACAGCAACTATTGCAAATATGATAACCAAGCCTATTCCAAGCGGATGCTATTTTCACAAAAATTACAATTTCTATAAATGGAATATGGTAAAAGGTCAATTTGATATTCAGTTAAGACAAGGGTATCAACTCGGATCACCTCTTATGTCAGATTATGATATAAAAGATGAAGTTGTCATTAGAACTGATTATGACGGTAAAGGTATTTGTATATAGTATCTTAGTTCTGTTTATTATAGAATACATCTTATATTACTAGTAAGAGGTGTATATTTGAAAACAGAACTGCTTGCTCCAGCTAAAAATAAAGAAACTGCATTTGCTGCTATAGATTGCGGTGCGGATGCAGTTTATATCGGAGCGTCTTCTTTCGGGGCTAGGCAAAATGCGTGTAATTCATTGGAAGATATAAAAGAAGTTGTAGAATATGCTCACAAATTTTGGGCTAAAGTTTATGTTACGGTAAATACTATATTAACTAATGAAGAGCTCAAAGAAGCTGTTAATCTAATAAATGAATTAAATGAAATAGGGACAGATGCGATTTTAGTTCAAGACATGGGCTTGTTAAACAAATTAATTGAACTAAAATTACCCATTCCTATTCATGCAAGTACTCAATGTGATAACAGAGAAGAAGAAAAGGTAGAGTTTTTCAGGAAAATCGGACTTTCAAGAGTTGTTTTAGCAAGAGAGTTATCACTTGAAAAAATAAAATATATTCATGAAAAGAATCCTGATATTGAATTGGAAGCGTTTGTACATGGAGCACTATGTGTTTCATATAGCGGACAATGTTATTTAAGTCAGTATATAGGAGGACGTTCGGCTAACAGGGGTGAATGCGCTCAACCTTGCAGAAAAAAATATACACTTCTTGATGATAAGGGTAATATAATAAAACAGGATTTTTATGCTTTATGTTTAAAGGATTTTAATGCTTCAAAAAATATTAAAGAGATGATAGATAGTGGTGTATTTTCTTTTAAAATAGAAGGACGTTTGAAGGATATAGGATATGTAAAAAATATTGTTTCATGCTATCGTCAGGAATTAGACAAGTATTCTGATAAGATATCTTCAGGCAAACCTTTTTACTCATATATCCCTGATGCAGAAAAGAGCTTTAACAGGGGTTTTACAGACTATTTCCAAAAGGGACGGACTGATTGCTATAACCTTATATCGCCAAAGTCGATGGGGAAATATATAGGTGTAGTAAAAGATACAAAATGTGGAAAAATTTTTGTTAAAACCGGCATGGAAATAAATTCTCAGGATGGACTTTGTTTTATAAATAACGATACTTTAGACGGATTTTTGGTTAATAAAGCTGAAAAAACGGAAGGTGGTTATATAATTCATACAAGCAGAAGTTTATTTGTAAAGAATGGTACAAAAATTTATAGAAATTCTGATGTGCAGTTTGATAAGGATATTATAAAACCAACAAAAAGACAAATAGGAATAAATGTCGAAGTTTTTGATAATAAAGTTGTTATAACGGATGAAGATAAAGTATCTATTTCTGTAGAAATTCTTGGTGATGAAAAAGCAAAAAATCAAGAAAAAATGAATGAAATTTTTGTAAAACAGTTCACTAAAACAGGTGACAGTGATTTTTATGTAACTGATATAAGAATTAATTCAGATGTTCCTTTTATTCCGATTAGTGCAATTAATCAATTAAGACGTGATTCTTTTGATAAGTTGATGAGAAAGCGATTGGATTTATATAAACGAGAAACGCAAAAGCCTATGAATTATACTAAGTTTTATAAAAATGAACTTGATTATAGAGCAAATATTTATAACAAAGAATCAGAACTGTTTTATGAAAAATGCGGTGCTGTGGTAAATGAATATGCTGTAGAAACAAAATTTCCAAATCGACAAATTGAACTTATGCGTACGAAGCATTGTATAAAATATGCTCTTAAAATGTGTAAATCTCCTAAAAAATTAATCTTGCAGGATGAAAAGGGTGCAAAGTATCCCTTAATGTTTGACTGTAAAAATTGTGAGATGGTTGTTCTATCTCCGAATGGTTAGGCAGTAAATGCTTTTAATTGCTCACTTTTTGCATTTGCAAGAGCTTCGTCTATTTGTTTTTTCTGTTTTTCCATTTGTTCTATATCATTATTTGTTACTGCAACCTCTTGCTCAACAGACTCTCCGTTTTCGTTCTGAGTAGTTACTTTCGTTTTCAAAGTTTGATCACCCATTTTTGTTGCATCAGCCATAAGTCCTGAGGTTAAAAAACCTTCTTCGTATTCGGGTGTAAGTACTTCTTGAGCTTTGTATGCAGTACTGGCAGGAGATTTTTGTATATATGTCCATGGTTTAAATTCTAATCCAAGCAAGAAAAATAATGATTTAAACGGTGAAGATATTATATTCCAAAACGTAAAGTCGCTTTTTGACAATTTTCTGACATCATAAAACCGTCTGAAACGATTATTCCGTGTTTGTTCTGTATAAGCTTCGACATCACTTTTAAATCTTTTAAAATAGGACATATTTTTAATTGTGGAATGACGAACTTTTGCAAGGTTATTTATTTGTTTTGACAGTTTTTTAGAACGATCTGCCAACTCTTTTAATGCTTTTAAGTTTGTGTCATTATTTTTAATTTTCTGACCGTAAAGTTTTGTTTTCCCGAGTGTTTCAAGTTCTTTTATTGCATTTTTAATTTCTTCTGTTTCTTTATACGTTCTTGATTTTTCTCGCAAACCCTTCCAAGCATTTTTGCTTACGGTATTATTTAAGTCTTTAAGCTGTGCTTTTAATAATTTTTGTTCATTTTTTAGTAACGCTTTTGAAATGCCTGAAATATTAGGATTATTAAGCTCTTGTGTAATTTCCCGTATTCTAGAGTTAATGGTATTTGTAACATCTTTTTTAGTTGTTTCAAATTCAGATTTACCCAATTTAGGAACAGAATCTTTAATATTTGCCCATGAAGATTTAAAAAATCCTTTA
>CADBXV010000046.1 GCA_902798645.1 uncultured bacterium | reverse complement strand
TTTCTGTTCTGAGATAACTTTTAAAAGCGGCCCGTATTTCTTTAGCAAATCTTGTTTTGAATTCAGTATACGATATGTTTATGCGTTCTCGGGTTCTTTTATTTTTTAAAATCATCTTCAAACCCTCTTATATTGTCGAGTTCAATTTTGTATCTCTTGCCGGTTTTATCTACACAAGTTGCGAAGCGGATTTCTGTACGGCAACGACCGGATAGCGAGCAGATTGAGCGGACTATGCCGTGAGGCATAAAAGCGAAACTCTGCGAGCGTGGAAGAAATCCAAGACAATCTACTGTTTTATCAGCAAACTTGTTCTCCCATAAACAAATCAACAGTCCGATTTCTTGTGTTTTTAAGTTTAAAATCTTTGTTCCATATAGCATATAATCTTTTTCAACCATATTATGCTCCTTTCAGCTACAAACATTAATCGATTACATCAGGTATTAATTCAAGTAAATGTGTTGGTATGTAAAGATTTGAATGCTTTCTATCTTCTTTCAAGCTAATGTGTTTGTGCATAAGGAGAAAAGTTATGGATAATGCCGGTTTAAACATTACAACTCAAGAATTTAAACAATTAAGCAAATGGGCGGAGGAAGTATATAATATTGCGGTTGTTGTGGACTACTTCTGCGAGACACAGCCGGATAAAGAAGAGTGCTACAATCTTGCACCAATAGTAAAATATTTGCATCGGAAAGCAGATTTGTTAAATGCATTTTTTATTGATCATGAAAAATTAGTTCTTGAAGATAACTAAAACCCTTTTTAAAACCTTTTTAACTCTTTTTAATTTTAATTTTTAGGGTATCAGATGATAAGATATACCTAATAAAAAAATAAGCCCCATCAACGGGGCTTATTTCTAGTCATTCAAATATTCTGTTAATCTTACTCTTTGCATATCGTAATCAGGTATGTCATACTTTTCTCTGACACGATCTCTATTTTCTCCGGCAACTCTGTAATATTGATATTCAAATAGGGGGTTGCGTTCATCGTCAAAATTCGGCAGACGATTTATATCTTGAATTCCAAAACACGCATAACTTGTTCCATCTCCGTCACGCATAGCTTCAAGAGTAATATAATCTTTTAATATTTCGGCAAGTTTTGGCGCCAGTTTCATATAATCCTTTCTTATGCTTGTCAGAATTTCTTTTATATAATTTTGGAATTCTTTATTAGCTTCTTGCCTTAAGTTAAGAATAAGATTATGCATAGACTTACGTTTGTCTGCTATTCCGGTAATTGTATCTTTGTTTATTTCAATTTCTTCTTCAATAGCTTTTAGTCTTTTGTTTAAGGATGTAATGTCTTTATTATCAGCTAACATAGCAGGTCTTTGTTGTTTAAGACTATCCATTTCTTCTTGCAGGCTTACGATATTTTCTTCAGCTATATTTAATCTTTCATATAATTTATTATCGTCTTGCCTGATTTTGTCGTATTCTGCTTTTTTATTTAAAAATATTTCTTTTTTTTCTTGTATTTTATTTGTCATAATATTTTCTCCTTATTTAAAATTTGTGTAATTGATTCCAAGTTCATAACGTATAAAGATCTCAAATTCCCGGTAGTATCGTTCGCCATTAATAAGTCTTGTAACGTAAGATTCCGATATCCCAAGTTGTTGAGCAATTTTCTTTTGACTCATACATTTATATAACATTGCCTTTTTTATTGCATTTGCTCGCTTTTTTAGAAACATAATTTGCTCCTTTGTGCATGAATCTCTTCAAGGCTCATTTCTTTATATAAACATCTGCGGAAACTCATACAGCTAGGCAGTTTTTGTATCGGTATTCTTAATTTTTGCGCCACTTTCTGTCGGCATTGTTCTACTGTATATAAATATGGTTTCAGGTAATATTCTTTAAAAATCTTGTAATATTTTGGCATATCAGGATAATATGGTTTTCTTGTTTTTCCGTATTTTGATATGAGAGCAGCATTACCAAATTTAACATAAGCTTTTCTTTTACGAATAACAGATTGATAGCTTGTCGGTTCTGTTGGGTTTTGAAGGTTGTATTCCTTTATAAATTCTTTTAGTCTATTACCTGAAAGTCCGTTTGTAAGCTTTAGTATATGTATATATTTATCATAACTTTTTAAGTTATATTCAGGTATTTTTTCTAATTCTTCAGGAGATAAATTTCTTGCAGGAGTATAATCCGGAATAATAGATTTGGTTTTAAATTTGATAAAATCATTATCTCTTACAAATTTTACTGTCTCGGCTTTTACTTCAGCTTTTGCAGGTGGCGGAACATAATCAAATTCGCAATAAACATATCCCTGAGATGTTTTCTTTAAAATGTTTTCTTTGACCATAGTTTGCAGGATTTGTTTTAACTCATCTTTCGGAGTTTCAGCAAGAACATAGAGTTCTTCAAAGGTAAATGCTTTTAATTTTCGGGATAAATAGCATATTTTCTTTTTTGTCATAAAAGGTCCTTTCTGGTTATTTTGCTAACCGTTTTTAAATCAATTTCTTTTAAATCATTAGCGGCTGCTATCTCTTCGGCTTTATTTATCAATTTAACTATTTGTCGGAAACGATTTCCTGTTTGTTGAATATAATCAATTGCCTCCGTTGTAAATTTTATTTCTGATAGTTCGTTTATTAGATATGCAACATCTTCATTATTAAAGGTTTCAAAATGTAATATTTCTGAAAACCTGTCATATAAGTGGGTATAACGCTTTAGTTTTTTATCCGCAAAACTCATCCCCATAACTATTATTGGATTATGAGTCCTGTCGTGAATATCTCGGAGCATTTCTACAGTACTTTTATCTGATGTCAGATAGTCGACCTCATCAACGATAATTACTCTCGGATACTTAATTAATGATTTTACAACTTGTTCAAATAAATCAGAGCTTTTAAATAAGGGTGTTTCATCAAGTTCTTTAACAATATCTTCCAGCAGCCAATGCGGACTCATAGTCTTTTTTGCAGTTACTAAAATGCCGTCATTGTTGGCTGCCCACCATAATGCAGATTGGGTTTTCCCAACACCTGGTTCTCCGTAAATAAGTGCCATCCCCGGAACACCTTCTGCTCTGTTAATTAAATTATTTGCTAAAGTTATAAATTTTTTGACATTTTTTGTCCTTACAAATTTAGCTTTCATTTAATTTACCTCCATAAATCTGTTTATATTCATCAGTAAGTTCATATTCCTTAAACCATACAACGTCATTATCGTTGGCAAATCCGTTGTTCAGATGCCATTCGTATCTTTCGTATCTTGATTCAAAAGCAGGTCTGCCGTCATCAGGTTCAGGATTTTCTTTTTCAGTAATTAACGGTGCATTTTTATTTATAATTTGTGGAACAGTTTGCCATTCTAAAGGTTTTATGTGCTCTGTTTTTAAATACTTTTTAATATTATTTATGGTTTGTTTTTCTAATTTTTTCTGTTGGCGAAGCTTGAATTTTAGTTCTTCCTGATCCTTAACATCACCAAAATATTCTGCCATAGGATTAATTGGTTCAATTCTTTCTGCGGTGCAGATAAATTCATTTCTGAGGGTATATATTTTTATTTTTGTTAAATCTGACAGGCTGTATTTTATTATTACTTTGCCTCTCAAACCATATAAACATTCATTGTAATAATCTGCTTTTAAGAACCTGATTCCGTTACGATTTATAGTTTTGATTTCTTTACTCATCATTAAATCGTCAAGTTCTTCTATATTAATACCGTTGCCTCTGCCTTCTTCAAAGACTTCGCCAATAGTCTTATCCTTTAGATTCGGACATTTCAGGCTCCTATGAAATTCCATATAGCAATCCAGCATTCTTGTTAATTGTTCAATTGTCGGAATAAATTCGTTGTGATATTCTTTGTGGAATTTTTCGTTACGTTTCATATATGCTGGTTTATCGGATATACCGGAACCTACGAATGATGGTAATAATCTTTCAAAGCCGTCTTGCAGTTCCCTAAAAAATCGTTCGATAACTTTTGCTCTTGCATTATACGGCTGTGCAAATACGGCGGTAATATTTAATTTATTAAATAATCCGTTAATACCGCTTTCCTGAAAATCTCCGGTAAAGAATTTTGCTCTGAAAGCCTTGCCATTATCCTGATAACAGATTTTGGGAATTTTACCTAAATTGATAATTGCATTTCTTAAAGCTGAAGATATGGCTTGGGTATTTTCTTCGAGCATTATTTCATAACCGACTAAAGCTGTTGACTTCCAATCGAGGTATCCGATTAAGGTCGGTCTGCATGGTCTGCCGGTAAACGGATTTATACATTGAACGGCTAATCTGTGTCCGTCAGCTACCAAAATATCACCAACATCAATTTTTGAAACATCTCTTGTTATATATGGTTGGACTTTATCTCTTAAAGCTTTTTGCCCTTCACGTGCAAATATCCAATCTGCATAATGGTTACGTTTCAGGTTCTCTGCATATCTCCTGAAAGTCCTTTCGCAAGATGGAGATTCAATACCTTTTTTATTAAGTATAAATTTTGTTAATTTTGTAGCTTTTCCTATATTTATTTTATTAGGAGATAATAAAAGCGATTTAAAAACAAGTTCTTCATCAGCAGTTAATGCAGCACTTGACTCTTTTTCTCCATAATCATAATTTGGTATAAGCAGTTTATAATCAGAGTTTCCTTTTATTTTATTATACCAACGATAAATAGTACCAATAGAAACTTTTCCTACTACATTAAATAATATGGGGTATAAATCTCCGCAGTTATACGCAGCAATAAAATCTTTTCCGGCTTCAGTAATATTTTCTTGTCTGTTGCGGTAGTCAACCCACAAGTTTACCAAGTCATACCGAGCAAGAGCAATTTGGAGAGCATGCGGTGGAATCTTTTCATTTTTTCTCAATTTCGGTTCCCGCTTTTTCTCAATTTCAAACCTGTTTTTCTCAAAATCGATTAAATTTTGATTATCATTACTCAAGGATTGAACCAAAATCTCATATTTTGAGCCAGTTTTACCGTCAACCAATCTGGTTACATATTTTTTTTGATTGACGGCTTTTCTTACGGCTCTTGGGGTAACACCTTGTATATTTGCTAAGTCTTTCACAGTTATCCAATTCTGCATTTATTACGACCTCCTAAAGTCGGCATTGAAAATTTGCACTTTTAGTCATACACATATTAGCTCGAATTCGGACTAATTGGAGCGGTTAAAGCTTATTTATTAAGTTGTGTGTCTGGGTAAATTTATACAACCTGTTGGACACATTTGTAAACCAATATGTTGATTTATACAAATTTACATGTTATATTTTAATCAAATTATAGATTATTTTTAATTAGTTGTCAACATATAGGTTTACAAATGCTAGAACATCAAAAAATCAAAGCAGTAAGAGAAAGGTTAGATCTTACACAGCAAGAGGTTGCTAATAACCTCGGAGTATCAAAACAATATTTGAGTAAAGTAGAACTTGGGCTGACCAATTTAAGCAAAAGCAAATTAAAACTATTTTGTGAAACATATAAAGTTTCTTATGATTGGATGTTTGGTGATGGTCCAAATATGTTTCAACAACAAGATGAATATGTTAAGCAACTCTTTGCAGGCGAAGAAGGGTATGATAGTTTTGGTCATTTAATAGATGCATACAATTATTTTATTATAAATATTAAAGCATTTATAGAAAAAAAACATCCTGATGCGCTTTTTGAAAAAAAACTTGCAACAGCTTGTTCTATGTTTTATCAATACCTTCCAAGTGGCAAAATTCCTTTAGTATCTTTTGAAGCAGAAGAATGGATTAAAAATAAACTCAAAGAGAAAGAATTTCAAGATGAAGTTCTTGAGACATATTATCAAAGTTTTACTTATTCTTAATTGCAGCAACAATTCTTAAAGTCCATAATTCTTGACAAAAGTCCGATTTTTAAGCTTTTTTGCACATATATTTAAAAGTGTTAAATGTAAATTGCCGGAAAATATGCCTCAAACGCATATTTTCATCTTGAAAATATTGCTATTATTGACTTTAATCAGGTTCTTGAAATCGGTATGATTTTTATTTTAAGGGGGAACTTGGTTCCTCCTTAAGTTCCTCCTTGACGAAATGTCCCATTTGTTGCACTTTTTATGTAAAACGCTATAATTTAATGTTTATAGGCAATACAGGCACCCGATTTTTTGAATTTTTAAAATTGATAGTTACTTTTTAGGACAGAAATCGGACATTTTGGTACCTTTTTGTCAATTTTATTAATAAGCCTCTGTTCCAAACACAGTACCACTCTTCCCCTGATTTCCCCCTTTATCATTCTTATTAAAAACTATAGCACACTTGTCCACATAATTGAACCCAAAAGTTTTTGTCGGGTTAAAACCCGACCTCGTCTATTTACTACGTTTTAGTCTATCACTTGGGTCAATTTCATTTAGTTTTCTTGTGATAAAATCAGAAACCGCTTTACGATTTTTATTATTTAATAATCCTTCTTGATACTTTATAGCACCTAAACTTGTTTTATTATTTTGATTATTTATCGCTTGCACTTGCATAATATGTAATCCTTTTCAATACTTAACCTTACCAAAACTTGTAAGGTATTTGATTTTTACTATTAATTTTAGAAATAGAACCCTCTCTTACATATTCAACACTTTTTTCATACTGCGGTTTTTCTTTTAGAGGTTCATATACAACATAGTCATCCAAATAAGTTGCATTCGGATTATCAGCATAAGTTCTTCTTTGCAGTTTATTTTTAAGTTTACTTACACTTCTTACCGTTTTAAATTTATCATTAACAAAATCTAAAATTGTTGTTATTGTTGTTGTTTCTTTGACTAATGGTTTTGTTTTTAATAAGTCGTCTGATTGTGCATCATATATATCAACAAAATTTTTATCCGTCTGAACATATTCTGCCATCTCTTGTTTTAGTTTGTCATTCATTATTCTTGTAGAAGATAGTGAACTTATTACACCCTGACGGGAGGAACTTTTATTTACTGAAAATTGATAATCTCCACGATAAGAATTATTTTTGTCGTAAAGATTAAAAATACGACATCCCCAATAACTTTTGTTATCTTTTTCTAATCGAGATATGTTGGATTTGACAAATTGTTTAACAAGATTAACTTTCACAGGCATGTATTACTTAATTTATTCCTATGAACGAAGTATATCATAAAATAACCACTACAGGTAGGGTAGTTGGTAGGGTAGACTTTAGTCTACCACAAACATGAGATTGTAGGTTGGGCATACTTGCCCAACATCATGAGAAAAACTATGTTTAACAGATGATATTATTTTTGAATATTCTTTAATATTTTCAGGATTTAGTATCAAATGTATGTGGTCAGGTAAAACACAAGTTGCAACAATTCCAAATTTATAATATTGCATTGTCTTTTTAAAAGCTGTTCTTAAAATTTCAATATTATCAATAAAAATATGCTTTCTTTCATAACTTGCGATGATTATGTGAACAAAACTGTTTGGAATATAAACTCTATGATAATTCATAGCATTATAATATTATAAAGTTATTGTTGGGCAGGTATGCCCAACCTACCTGCTAATACAACCTATTATTTAGAAGGTCAAAAAGTTAAGGTAAATATGTTAAATGACAATATCTATGAAATTATAAATAAAAATGGTGAAGTTAAACAGGTTATTACGCAGTAAATAGGACGGGTTTTAACCCGTCAAAAATGAAATTAAAATATGTGTCGGGCTAAAGCCCGACCTATTTTTAGAAATCAAATTTTCAAATTACCTATTTTTGTCCTTTTGCGTGATTTTAGAACTTGTCAGCTAATAGGTCGGGTTTCAACCCGACAATAACTCTTGTGTACAACAGCGTGCAAAAGTGTGCAAGAATAGTGCAAAAAATGAGTAAAAAAGTGCAAAGAAAGTCACTTTTGGAGTAGTTTGGAATTTAAATCATCAATCATATTCCGACCGCTACAATTTAGTGGTGTTGGGTGTAATTTAACATACAGAACAAGATGTAATTAACTATGAGATTGAGATGTCATAATATATTGTCCAACACTGTCCCATTTATTAAAATACCATACCATTGACAAAACAAGGATTTATGTCATAATATAAATATAATTGTCCAATGCTGTCCAATATAGGTGATAAAAATGCGAGCAACACTTGTTCTTAATATAATTGAATCTTACTTTAAAAATGAATCTTCCTTTATGGATGCTGTCCAAGAACTTGTCCAAGATGAAAGCAAAAAAGGCAATGATGATTTTGTAAATAAAATTAACGATATTTTAAAAAATAAAAAAAATACAAAGAAATCAAACGTTAAAAACAATTTTTTGCAATCTACAGGACCAATATTTAATCTAAGTAACGCTAATGCTACGTTATTGCAATCCCCAAAAGATAAAGATTCTTCATTAAGTTTAATGGAAATAATTGACCCAAGTATTTCATTTAGCGACTTAATTCTTTCTGAAAAAATGAAAAAGACAATTGAACAAATAATAGAAGAATCAAAAAAATCTGCGCTACTTGAAAATGCGGGAATTCATCCAACAAAAAGAATATTGTTTTATGGACCACCAGGTTGTGGCAAAACCGTTATGGGACTTGCTCTAGCAAAAGCTTTAGGCAAAAAAGTTGCATATGTAAGATTGGATTCATTATTTTCATCTTATTTAGGGCAAACCAGTACAAATTTACGAAAAATATTTGATTCCGTAAAATCTGGGGAATATGCTTTATTTCTTGATGAATTTGATTCAATAGGTAAAAAACGTGATGATAGTCAAGAAGTAGGAGAATTAAAAAGGATTGTTATTACGCTTCTACAAAATTTAGATTTATTGCCTCCAGACATAATGGTAATAGCTGCAACAAATCATCAACATCTTTTGGATCCCGCAGTTTGGCGCAGATTTGATGTCGCAATTGCGGTAGATGAGCCTACATCTGAATATAGGCAAGAATTTATTAATAAAATGTTGCAGGAATATAAAGATTGTGTAGAAATAGATTATCCACATTTATTAAAGTTTACAGAAGGAATGAGTATCTCAAGATTAAAAGACTTGGTTAATCAGGTTATTAAGACATATTTATTAAGAGATAAAGCTAATAAAATAACAATGGAAGATTTTATTAATAGCATATTTGTAATTGAAAAATTTGATAATTCTAAAGATGCATTGATAAATTGGGCATTTCAATTAAGCAAAAAAGGACTTTCATTAAGAGAACTTGAAAATATTACGGGGATACCAAAATCGACATTATCACATCGCTTTAAAACCATGGAGGTAAAATAATATGGCACCACAAAATCCAAAATATTCACATTTAATTATCAAAGAGGGAGATATTGAAATAGTAAAGTATGACCCACAAGGAAGAACTAAGCCGGTTCCAAGGAATTTTGGTGCACACGGTCAATTACTTTTGGATGGGATGGAACATATTATTACAAAACATTCAACCGTAACATCTTCTTTAGGAACTAATAAAGTAGCTTTCGAAATAAAATTACATGAAAGCCAGAAGTTTCAAGATAAAGCAAGACGAGAATTTTTCGAAAATAATAAAATTCGTATAAATGCAATAAAGAATCAAAATCAAGCAATTGCATCAGCAGCAGTTACAGATTTTAATAATTTTGAGAATAAAGTTAAAGAATATAAAAACACAAGTAGAAATAAATCAGAATTCCAATTTATTGATTCAATAGCGCCTATTGAGATTGAGGAAAAACAAATTTCTGAGATAAAGGAAGTTGCAAAAAATACTGCTTTAAAAGATGAAAAATTTGATATACAAGCAGTTTTTTTACCGGAACTAACAACTGAAGAATATCAAGCAACTATTTCAAACTTTAAACAGAATATTGAAAATATAGGTGGAAATTTAATTCGAGAACCTTATCAATTAACAAATGGTATGGTTGTTGCAAGGTTTGAAGTTTCCGGTAAAGATATTGACACTATATCTGCTGATGATGCAATATATAGAATTGAAGAAACTGCATCTTATACTTTTGAGCCAAGTGAATCAAAACTTACAGGTAATTTGGAATATAGTGTTGATGAAAATATAGAACCTGAATCATTACCTTGTGTAGTAGTAATAGATGGAGGAGTAGATTTTTCAGCAAGTCCTAAAATTGAACCTTTTGTGTCGGAACATCTTACTTATGAACACAATGAATACAATAATTTACAACATGGGACTGCTGTTGCATCAAGAGTAATTTTTGGCGAAAACATTGATGTACAATTAAAAACAGGAATTTTAACTCCGAAAGCACGAGTTATTGATGCTTGTATTTTTGACACAGAAACGTTAACTGAAGACAATTTAATTGAAAAAATCAAATATATAGTAGAACGCTATCACGAAAAAGCAAAAATTTTTAATTTGTCTGTCAATAGTTCAAAAGCAATAGACCAAAATACAATGAGCTTGTTAGGATATGAAATTGATGCTTTAATTCATAAATATAAAATCATATTCACAATATCTGCTGGCAATCATAATCTTTGGCAGTTTACGAATGACTATGCTGATATTTTAGATGATGATGATGCAATAATTGCAAGTCCTGCGGAAGCAACTCTTGCTTTAACTGTTGGAGCTGTAAATAATGAAAATGACCCTAACAGCTTAACTGGTAAAGACGAAATATCTCCATATTCAAGAATTGGTCACGGTTTTGCACAAAATGAGAAACCTGATGTTGTTGCATATGGTGGAAATATTTCGATTGCAAATAAAACGAACTTTGGTATTACTGCAATTTCAAATAACGGACAATTTGTTACTACTTCGGGTACAAGTTTTGCGGCTCCTGTTATTGCATCTAACGCAGCACAAATAATAAGGTATGTAAAGAATGATAATGGCATGGCACCATTATTAACTAAATTACTAATGATACATTCAGCTAAACAATTATGGGAAGCAGAAGGTCTTAAAGAAGAAGACAAAAGCTTTTACAAAAAATTATACGGCAATGGTATATGTAATATTGAAGATGCTTTGTTCTCAGAGGAATCAAAAGTTACATTTTTATGCACCGGAACAATGAACCGCTTAAATAAGCAAAGAGTAAAATTTTATATTCCAGAGCTTACATCGGAGAAACCAAGAAAATATCCATTTATTGTTAAAATAACTTGCTTGTCTGATCCTATTACTGACTATCAGAAAGGAGAAGAATATTTAGGTACATTTATTGATGCAAGTTTGCATAAATTAAGTTCGACAGGGAAAAATACAAATGCAAATCCAACTAAGACAATAACTGGTCGTAGAAAGTGGCAGCCATATCAACATTTTGAAAATGTATTTTATACAGTTCAACCTGGAGACTGGGAACTGTGGTTACAACTTTATACAAGATGGGATGTTGCTGACAATTTCGAAGTTCCATATGCTTTGGCTATAACAATTGAGGACCCATTAAGACAAATGGAATTATATAGTGCTATTCAAAATGAAGTTGAAAACCGCTATGACCTAATGATTCGACCAGAAACAAGGATTCAAATATAAAATAAATTTGAGTTTTATCTCTATTTATAATATATTCAAAGCAATAGGAGTACCGAATGGCGGAAGTAAAACAAAGAACTGCAGCGAAAAAGTTTGTTGAAGATTGGACGGGGAAAGGCTATGAAAAAGGAGAGAGCCAAAAGTTTTGGCTACAGCTTTTGGGAGAGGTATTAGGTGTAGAACATCCTGCTCAATTTATATCTTTTGAAGACCAAGTTCACCTTGACCACACAAGTTTTATTGACGGCTATATTCCTGCTACAAAGGTTTTGATTGAACAAAAGAGTGTTGATAAAGATTTAAATAAGGCTATAAAGCAATCTGACGGTAGTTTATTAAATCCGTTCCAACAGGCAAAAAGGTATATAACAGAACTTCCGCTCTCGCAGCATCCCCGCTGGGTTGTAACATGCAACTTCCAAAAATTCTGTGTTTACGATATGGAACGACCAAACGGCGAACCGCAGGAAATTTTGCTCAAAGACTTGGAAAAAGAATATTACAGACTTTCATTTTTAGTGGATATCGGTAACGAACACTTAAGAAAAGAAATGGAAGTTTCAATAAAAGCCGGAGAAATTGTCGGACTTTTATATGATGCACTTTTGAAACAGTACAAAGATAGCAATAATGAAGAATCGCTGAAATCCTTAAATATTCTATGCGTAAGATTGGTATTTTGTTTATACGCAGAAGACGCAGGAATATTTGGCAAACATGATATGTTCCTAGATTATTTGCGCCAATATGATGCCTCAAAAATACGCAAGGCATTAATTGAATTGTTTGAGGTTTTAAATACAAAACTTGAGGACAGAGACCCGTATTTGGAAGATGATTTAAAGGCTTTTCCTTATGTTAATGGTGGATTATTTGCTCAGGAACACATTGAAATTCCACAGTTTACGGATGAAATCAGAGATTTGCTTTTAGAAAAAGCGAGTGCAAACTTTGACTGGTCAGAAATCAGCCCGACAATATTCGGTGCAGTTTTTGAAAGTACATTGAACCCTGAAACAAGACGTTCAGGCGGTATGCACTATACTTCGATTGAAAATATCCATAAGGTTATTGATCCTTTATTCTTGGATGATTTGAATGAAGAATTCAATACCATTAAAAATTTACCTCAAAATAAAACAAGGGATAAGAAACTTGAGGAATTTCAAGACAAAATTGCTAATCTGAACTTTTTAGACCCTGCTTGCGGTAGCGGAAACTTCTTAACAGAAACATATATTTCACTACGTAAACTTGAAAACGAAGTTTTATATGAACTTCAAAAAGGTCAAGTAACAATGGGGCTGTTCAATAACCCTATAAAAGTTTCTATTAAGCAATTCTACGGAATAGAGATTAACGACTTTGCCGTAACTGTTGCAAAAACGGCTCTTTGGATAGCAGAATCCCAAATGATGAAGAAAACAGAAGATATTGTTCACATGGATTTAGATTTTCTTCCGCTTAAAACCTATGCGAATATTGTTGAGGGCAATGCTCTCCGCATAAATTGGGAAGATGTTATTTCAAAAGACAAACTAAATTACATAATGGGCAACCCGCCATTTGTCGGTGCAAGATGGATGTCTCAAGAACAAAAATCTGATTTATTGAATGTTTTTGGTAAGGATTGGAAAAATTCTGGTGATTTAGATTATGTATCTTGTTGGTATAAAAAATCTGTAGATTTTATAAACCAAACAAATATTAGTGTTGCGTTAGTTTCTACAAATTCAATCTGTCAAGGTGGTTCTGTAACAAACTTATGGAAACCATTATTTGAAAAAGGAATTCATATTAATTTTGCATATAGAACTTTCAAGTGGGACAGTGAGTCAAATTCAAAAGCACACGTACATTGCATTATTGTTGGATTTAGTTTTAATAAGATTAATGGAAAGAAAAAGTTATATTCAAAAGAACGTATGCAACTTGTTGATAACATTAATGCATATCTGATTGATGCACCGGACATGTTTATAGAAAGTATTAATAAACCAATATGTAATGTTCCTGAAATAAAAATAGGCAATAAGCCAATAGATGGTGGTTTTTACTTGTTTGAAAAACAAGCAATGGAAGATTTTATAAAAAAGGAGCCTTTATCAGAACAATATTTCCGCCCTTGGTATGGCGCTAGAGAATTTATAAACAATTCTCCAAGATATTGTTTATATTTGGCAAATTGTAATCCGTCAGATTTAAGAAAAATGCCAGAAGCTTTAAAAAGAGTAGCCGCTGTTCAAGAATATCGTTCAAATAGTACTAGTGAAGGAACTCGAAAAATTGCAGCAACTCCAACTAAGTTTCATGTAACAAATATTCCAAATGGTTCATATATTGTAATTCCTCAGGTCTCATCTGAGCAAAGGAAATATATACCAATTGGATATATGCAAGACGGAGTTCTATGTAGTGATAAGGTAAGAATCTTGCCAGATGGAAATTTATATCATTTTGGTATTATAACTTCTAACGTTCATATGGCTTGGATGAAAACAATTTGTTGTAGGTTGAAAAGTGATTACAGCTACACAATAAATGATGTTTATAATACATTTCCATGGTGTAATCCGACAGATGAGCAAAAGGCTAAAATCGTATATCCCGAATGTTCTTTAGCGGATTTGTATGACGAACTCACTATGCCTCCGGAACTTAGAAAAGCACATCAACTTAATGATGCTGCAGTAATGGAGGCATACGGATTTAGAACAAAGGACGAACAAACCGGCAAATCACGTTGGCTAACCGAATCCGAAACCGTTGCCCGTCTTATGCAAATGTATCAGGAGCTAACAAAGGATAAATAGGATTATTATGAAACTGGACTATGATTTTATAAAACAAATATTATTAACAATGGAAGATTATGACAAACACGAAATTGAAAATTTTGAGTTAATGAAATATCTTAATGTTCCAAAAGAAAATGAAGATAAATTTGTTGGTCATATATTAATTTTAGGTGATAACGGTTTTATAGATTCTAACAATTTAAAACATCCTTATGGTTTTGCGAGGATGTCAAGAGGAGACATTTATCAAATTATTAATGACAAATATAGAATAACAGCACAAGGTTATGAATTTTTAGATATCCTTAAAAATGATACTGTATTAAACAAAATTAAAAATTTTGCAATAAAAAATGCTTGGGAGATTGGAAAGCAATTGATTATTGAATCTGCAAAGATTAATATGCTATAAATATTTTATTAAATTTATGCAACCAGATAAGGAAAATATTTATCAAGCAATTTTACAGCTTCAACAAAGGCTTTAAGTCTGTCCATCATAGGTTTACTTTGATTTCGCATTGTTTGTCCGATATCATACGCATCGAGAATATCCTGACAAAGTTCCAGTTCTTTTTTCTCTTGTTCACTTAAATTCGACTTATCAATATATTGGGATACTATTTGTTTAATAATATCGTAAATTAACTTGGTTAATTCTGTTGAGGTTTCTCTATATGACGTATCTTTAATTTTTATTATTTGTTTTTCCGGCAGATTATTCTGTATATGGATATCGACATTTATAAAGTTATTCCAATACTGTTGGTTATAAGACAGTTGCTTCACTTTATTCATTGTATTATCAATTTGTATATTAAGAAAAGCAGGTAGAGGTTGATTACATATTCCTATAAGTTCGGTTTTTATATTGTAGTTCCACTGCTGAAAAAAACTGTCGGTTAGAATTCTGTTAGTAGCTATATCATAATAATCAAGATTTTCATTGCATGCTCCGATAGTTACATTGTTTTTAAACGGACAACTTGCACACATGTGTACATTACATTTTAAATGGTGTTGTTTTAATATTTGCTGATATAAAGGATTTTCCATTTATTTTCTCCGAGTCTTTTTGTTATATTAAGTGTACCTTCTACAATAATTATTTACTATATAACCTTGCCTCGCAACCCTTGTGTAACAAAAGATTTACAAAACTTCTTATTATATTATCAAATTCTATAGGATAAAAAATAAGGTTACTGTAAAGGTTACTGTAAATTATAAAAAATCATTAAAAATGTGTTGCAATGTAAATATTTCAATGCTTTCTGCCTACTTTTACGCTAATGTTATGTGTCAAAGGAGGTTTTAGTATGGAAAAAGTCGGATTGAATATTACTCCAAAAGAGTTTAAGCAGTTGAGCAAGTGGGCGGAAGAGGTTTACAATATTGCAGTTGTTGTGGATTATTTTTGCGAGACGCAGACAGATAAAGAGGAGTGTTACAATCTAGCTCCGATTGTGAAATATTTGCATCGTGAAGCAGATTTATTGAATGCATTTTTTATTGATCATGAAAAAGATGTTGAAATTTAAACTCCGTTTAAAACAGGTTTAACCCCCATTTAAACGGCATTTAAAATTTGTGTCAAAATGATACAAATTTCGCAAATTACACTTGAGATTTTCTCAAACACAATCGATTAATGTTCCTGATGAAAGGAACTCAATATGGTTGAAAAAGATTATATGCTATACGGAACAAAGATTTTGAACTTAAAAACGCAAGAAATAGGTTTATTAGTTTGTTTATGGAAAAACAAGTTTGCTGATAAAACTGTAGATTTTGCAACTTGCGTAGATAAAACAGGCAAACGATACAACATTGAACTTGATAATATCAGAGGGTTTGAAGATGATTTTGAAAAATAAAAGAACCAGAGAAATATTGGAATTAACATTACCTGAATTTAAAACCCGTTTTGCGAAGGTGATTAAAATGGCATTTGAAAGTTATAAACAAACAGAACTCGCAAAACCCCATTTCAAAATAAAAAATATCGATGAAGACGATTTTTATTTTGACCTGCAATGGAACTTCAATCATTTTGGAATATCGAACTGGTACATTGAAAAGTTTTAAATTCATGCTGAGGTTTTAGACTATACATACTTTTATTTCTTTCCAATTCAATTGCTGTCTTAGTTTTTGCAAGTCCTCCCTTTGCACTTTCTTTTAATAATGGTGACATCAATTGTGCTGTTTGTGCCATTGCATCAACTATTTCATCAGTTGGAATCATAGAAACGATATCTGCCATAGCTAATTCAGATGCAGTGACCGCATGAATCGCCAAAAAAGCATTTCTTTTAATACAAGGAATTTCAACAAGACCACAGACTGGGTCACAAGTAAGCCCTAAAATGTTTTTAAGAGCTAAACCTACGGAATTTATTATCTGTGAAACATTTCCTCCTCGCATTTGTGTCAAAGCTCCGCTTGCCATAGCACTTGCCACTCCGCATTCTGCTTGGCAACCGCCTACTGCACCCGCTAAAGGTAGCTTAAGTGCAACAATTTTACCTATAGCTCCGGCTGTTATAAGCGCATTAATTTGTTCGTCTTGGGATATATTATTATCCTGTGCATAAGAGATGATAACAGAAGGAACAATTCCGCATGAGCCTGCCGTAGGACAAGCAACTATTGTACCCATTCGCACATTTTCCTCACTTATTGCAAGGGCATATGTCATTATTTTCTGAAGAGTTGGTGTAAAAAGAGATTTATTTTTGCCAAAATTTTCCTGCAATTTAGCACAATTATCGCCACTCATTCCGCTAATAGACGGTTCGGTTGATTTTAAACCTGCATTTATGGCATTATTCATTGCAAACAGACTGCGTGTTGCCTGAAGTCTGGTATGATACTCGGTATTTTCGCCCGAGTGTGTTTCAGAAGTCATCATTACTTCATAAATATTTTTGTTTCTTTTTAAACAAACTTCTTCTAATTGTTGAAATGTCGTTATTCTCATTTTTAACTTTCTAATTTTTTGATGTATCTGATAATATACATATTATTCAGTTTACCAATTCTTTTAAGTTGATCATTAGATAATTCTCCATCCAGACAAACTGTCATAGAGGCATCCTCACCGCTTGCATTTCTGCAGCAATGCAAAAATGCAATATTAACTTCATTTTCCTGAATTATTTTCGTAACATGAGAAATAACCCCGGGTTCATCTCCATAAATTAGCAATAAAGTATTATATTTACCATCTATTTTTATTTGATAATCATTAATTCCGGTAATCTCAATTTCTCCTGCACCAACCGAATTCCCTGAAATTTCCAAATGCAAATCACCATCAAAAATAATATCCACAGCATTCGGATGACGATTGAAATCCTCTAAAAATTCAAATACATATTTAATTCCTTTTGCTTCAGGAGTGTCAAAAACATTTTTAATCCTTATATCATCCACGCTAAAGCCCAAAACTCCGGCTAAAAGTCCTTTATCTGTTCCATGACCTTTACCTGTTTGAGCATAGGAATTATATAATTTAAAAATTACTTTATTAAAATTTGAGTTATATACATTCCTCGCCAGAAGACCAAGTCTAACAGCTCCGGCTGTATGGGAGCTTGACGGTCCTGCCATAATAGGTGAAATAATATCTATAATGGTTGGGTTACTCATAGAATAATTATAACTTTATAAATAAATATATTAAATCATAAATTAATATTAAAAACTGTAAACCGCTCAGTTTTTTACACATTTTCGTAAACAATTTATACTTTTTTGCAAAATTTTTATATAATTATACAAAATTTTATAAAAAATATAAAATTTTAAACTAAATAATGAAAATTTTTCAAAAAAATTAAAAACTTTAGATTTCTTAATAAACCTCGAAAATTGACCGCTTTTTACAGACGTAAGATAATTATACTATGTGCAGAATTGGTTCAATTAAATCAAAAAATTATATACATCCGTCATTAGCATTAAAATTAATGCGTTCGCAGCAAAAAGGACACGATAATTCAGGTTTTGCGTTTATTATGCAGGATTTGGGCGGTATTTTTGAAAATTATAAGGATTTGCCAATTTTATCAATGGCGGTAACTGATGAAGGTATGAAATATGCAGAAGATTTACTTCATCAAATAGGATTTGTTCGTGTTTTCCAATATACCCCTGAAGTTTATCCGGATAAATCATTAAGAATAGAAACAATGCCAAACTATGTTTTTGAGG
>CADBXV010000045.1 GCA_902798645.1 uncultured bacterium | reverse complement strand
ACAAAAGAAATTCTGGAAAACGCTCTGGAAGAAGATGCTAAGATTGAAACATCAAATCATGACTTTGGTAAAAATGTTATTCCTATGCTTTTAAAACAAGGTAAAAAAGTTTATATATACAATTTTAGCGAAAACACTTTTCCCGGAATGACAGAACAGGAAAAAGGATACTGGAGAGATGTAGGCTGTATAGATGCTTATTGGCAAGCAAATATGGACCTGCTGGATTATAAGCCGGAATTAAATTTGTATTCAAAAGAGTGGCCTCTAAGAACATTTAACTACAATTATCCTCCTGCCAAATTTATATGGGAAGAAGGTGATCGTATAGGTATGGCAACAAATTCTATGGTATCAGAAGGCTGTATTGTTTCAGGAGGTACAATTTCACACTGTATTCTATCTCCAGAAGTACGTATAAACAGTTTTTCATCAATTACGGACAGTATTTTAATGGAAAATGTAAATGTAGGCAGGCACTCTGAGATAAGAAAAGCTATTATTGATAAAAATGTTGTTATACCGTCTTATACAAAAATAGGCGTTAACAAAGAAGAAGACATAGCGAGAGGATTTTACGTATCAGAAGGCGGTGTTACGGTAGTTCCTAAGAATGCTCGCTTGTAGAAGCATCTGCTTTATCTTCTATCCAAACTATAGTTACGGGGGATTTATATTTTTCTCCGAATGGATTTGTTGCAGCTTTCTCATACTGCTTTATCTTGTGATGTAATAATTTAAAAAAACTGTAAATTTTCATACCTACATATTTACATCAATTAGTTTACAAAAAATTGCCATAAAGCATTGATTCGTAACATGACGGTTTAGACTTGTTTATTAGCCGATTGTGATAAAATTAGTGTATGATTTGTGTTTTAACAGGTGTATTAACAAGAATAATATCAAACTCTTACCTTAATGTTTTTCAAAAGTTTTTAACTAATAAAGGTAACAAATCTTCTGTAGTAAATTTTTATACATACCTTGGACTTACTTTAATAAGTTTATCATTAATCCCTTTTGCGCATCTGTCATTTAACTCTCAAATAGTTTTTAATTTTATTATAATGGGATTATTGGGTGCATTTGGTAATTATTTCATAATAAAGGCTCTTTCAATCGGAGAATTATCATCGCTTGCTCCGATTAATTCATACAAACCTGTAGTTGCACTTATATTTGCATTATTTTACTTAAAAGAAATTCCGTCTTTTACTGCAATATTTGGAATATTTCTTATTGTATTCGGTACTTATATATTACATAACAACATCAGTTCGAATAAGAAAGCTGTTTTTTACAGAGTTCTTGCGTTATTTTTTTCCGGAACTGAAGCCGTCTTTATAAAAAAGATTATTGTACTTACGAATATTCCTGCTTCTTTTATTTTATGGGCGGTATCGGGGTTAATTTTTTCTTCGTTTTTTGTTATTTTACCTAAACACAAGTTTAAAATTCATTATGAAAAACATTTGATATTATTGATATTTTCTGTTGCGTTAATGCAATATTCAACAAATTATGTTTTTTCAAAAATGAATGTTTCATGCGCACTTGCTCTATTTCAGTTATCAACATTATTAAGCGTATTTTTAGGTGTAAATATTTTCCACGAAAAAGAGTTAAAAAGAAAAATTGTTGCTTCAATAATAATGATTATCGGAGCAATAATTATAATTTTACAGTAGTAAATTATAAATGAAGAAATTATTCAGGAAATTCATCAAGAATAAATTTCCCCAATCTTCCTTCTCTAAAGTCTTTAAGAACATAAATTGCTGTACGTTCTGTATCAGGGCTTTCACCTTTTATAATCCATTTTCTGCTTATTGCAATAGCCTCTAAAGAACATTCCTCTATTTTATAGTGTGATTTCAGTTCATCTTTATACTTATACGAAAGCATTTCCAATAAAGCTTTTGCAACCGGTTCAGGAGAATATGCATTTTCTGAAACAGAACTAACAAAAGCCAATTTTGTCGCCTGTAATTGGTCATCTTGACGAGTAGGAATAATTCCTGGGGTATCCAAAAGCTCAAGTTTAGTGTTAATTCTCACCCACTGCTGCTGCCTTGTTACACCGGCTTTAGCACCTATTTTGGTTTTCGATGATTTAGTAAGCTTGTTAATTACGCTTGATTTTCCGACATTGGGCATGCCGACGACCATAGCTCTTGCAGGGCGTCTTAACAAACCTTTTGCCATAAGAGCCTGAATTTTTGGTTCTGCAAGCTCAGATGCCGATTTAATAACAGCAGAAAGTTCATTGTTACTTTTTGCCTCCGTAACAATGACTGTACAACCTGTAGTTTTTTTTAAATATTCACACCATTCAGCCAGTTCACTTTTATCAACGAGGTCTGCTTTATTCAACAAAAGAAGCCTTGGTTTATCTCCCAAAAGCTTCTCTATGTTGTTGTAACTGCTTGATAAAGGTATTCTGCTGTCCCGTACCTCAATAACCACATCAACAAGGTTTAATTTTTCCTTCAACTGACGTTCGGCTTTTGCTATGTGACCGGGGTACCAGTGAATATGCACCTTATCTTTTTTCAATTTTTTCCTTAATTCTTGTTGCTTTACCTGAGCGTTCTCTCAAGTAGTATAATTTAGCACGTTTAACATCACCTTTTCTTTGAACGGTGATTTTGTCTATACGTGGAGAATATACTAAAAATACACGTTCAACACCAACACCTTGGAATACTTTTCTAACAGTAATTGTTTTATTAATTCCTGAACCGTGTTGAGCAATAACTGTACCTTCGTATGCTTGAAGTCTTTCTTTGTTACCTTCAATGATTTTTACAGAAACTCTTACTGTGTCACCTGTATTGATTTCAGGCAACTCACGAGTTGTGTATTCAGATTCTAAATTTTTAATAATCGGATTCATTTTGCTATTCCTTTATATTTTGACTACTGTACATATATATCTATCCTAAATAAAACAGGGATAAATGTAAAGGGGTAGGAATAAATATATTTTAATTTGTGTAGTTTTGTAACAATTTTAACTAAATTAGTCAATTTTTAACCTTTACATTGTTTAATAAAAACAGCCGAAGTGTAGAAAGGTTAAAATTTGAATTCCCTGAAAATAAACAGCAATAGCAATAATATATCGTTTAACGGCGGAAAAGACAGATTTGCAAGAGTTATAACCGGAATGACAAAATCGGATGCTCTGGCACCTGTAATTGCGCTGGAAGGTTGTGTTGTAACAGGGAGAACATATCAGGCTTACAAAAGGGGAAAATGGGATGAAGCAAGAGAAAGATTTATAGAAGAGATTATGGGCTCTATTACATGGTTGGGTGGTGTTTTGTCGCTTAACTGGCTTGGGGACAAAGTTGTAGCTAAAATGATGAAATCTAACGGCAAGAATTTTGATGTCGGAACAGACCATGTTCTGCGTACACCGTTTGATAACTTTATGAAAAAAGTTGCACCTAAGAAATTTACACCTACACAAGTAGCCGGTATAAAGAGCATTAAAGTTTTAACAAGCATTATTCTTGCTAACTTATTTATCGGATTTGTTGTTCCTAAAGTTAATCAAGGTTTAACTAATAAGATTAGACATGAAAGAAAAATTGAAAAAGAACAGCAAAAATTATTCTCTCCTCAACAGAATGAAAAAGAAGTAGCTTTTAAAGGCGGTATGAATGCAGTAAATGCGTTCACAAATTTGATAGAAAACACAAATGCCGGAAAATTGCTTTCCAGTGATGCAGGAATTGTGGCTGGCAGAACTTACAACGCAAGAAGACCTGAAGAACGCAGAGAAATTGCAATTCGTGATATCGGCTCCATTTACTTCTATATGTGGGCAAGCGGACACGTAGGCAATTTGATGAACTTAGCTGAAAGCGGAAAAGCAACAAGATTAAATCCTAATACTGCAAGAATTCTTGATAAACATCTTCAAGATTACTTGGGTAATAAAACAATGAGCGTTGCTGATTTTAGAAATGCTGTATTAGGGAATCCAAAAAATGTTAAACTTCCTGACGGAATAAAATTTGAAACGGAAAACATTAGCGGTTTGTCTAAAATATTTAATAAGAAACCGTTAGAAGTTATCAAATTAGACGAGTTGAAAAAGTTAAAAGATATTCCTGAAGAAGTATTAAAACGTGCAGAAGATATGACAACACTTCAACCTGAAAGACTGGGTAAAAAAATACTAACAAAACAACAACTTATTGATGCATACAATAAAGCGGAAATAAATAACACTAAATTGTTGCACAATGCGTTCTCAGAATTTACAGGCGGTCAAGGGAAGGAAATCGGTAAAAACTCTAACGGTAAACCTATCCGTTCCGAATTCGAATTCACAGGCGGTAATTACAACGATGAATACAGATTTGTTTCCAACAAAAAGCTATATAAACTAAAATCGGAAATGGAACAATATGTTGAAACCATTTGTAAAACTGCTAAAGACGGCAAAGTAGATAAAAAACTTTTGGATAAAGTAAGAAATAAGAATATAATGTACAGCGGTATTAACTTCGCTACTGGATTCTTAGTATCTGCAGCGTTCCTTTCAACATTTATTCCGAAATTCCAATACTACGTAACTCGTAAAACAACCGGCATAGATGCATTCCCGGGAACATATGATTACGAAAAGCATGCAGAAGCAGATGCTTAAAATAATTACGGATTTGCTTGTTTAAATTAACTGATTTATGCAGCTGTACACAGCTTAGACTATAATTTATTCTGACTATTTCATAATAGGAATTTTACCTAAACATATAAGGTCGTATTTAGCAGCCAGACAGCTATTTGTTAACTCACTGAGGATTTATATTTACTATTAAAAATAATTTTGTCTGTATTATTTTTACTTAATAGATATATTTGAAATGAAATATTAAGATTTGTTACAAAAATCCTCCATTTTGATGATTTAAATTTCAGAATGGATTGCTAATATATAACTATACTCCTTAAAAAACGACGATACACATATCCCTAATCAACAGCTATGCACGATAAAAAGTTCATAGCTTTTTTTTTGCTTAAAATATCTTTTTATTCCTGTTTGTTTTAAAATGATAACAGGAGATATTAGTTCAGGTTGGTGGAATATGAAATACTCTGAGTATTCGGTTATAGTAATAGGAAGCGGAGCTGCAGGACTTTATGCGGCACTAAAAATATCGCAGCAAATTAAACTTCCGGAAGGAATTTTATTAATTTCTAAATCATCTTTAGGTATAAGCAATTCAAGGTACGCTCAAGGCGGAATAGTAGGAATTGTTCATCAGAATCCTGATGACAAAGTTTCACTGCACGTAAAAGATACTCTTAAAGCAGGTGCAGGGCTGAGTGATGCAAAAGTTACGGAAGAGATATCATCTGCCTCTGACGCAGTCTTAAACGATCTTATTGCTAACGGTGTTGAGTTCGATTGTGATGAAAACGGAAATTTGACTTTTACTCTGGAAGCAGCCCACAGCGTAAAAAGAATTCTTCATTCAGGCGGAGATGCAACCGGAAAAGGAATTACGGAAGGCCTAGTAAAAGCGGTTCGAGCCGATAAAAATATACATATTTTAGAAAAAGCTATGGCGGTTGAACTTTTAATATCTTCCGATAAAGAATGCAAAGGTGCAATAATATATAACAAACAAACAGATGAACACGAAATAGTATATTCATCTGCCGTTATTATAGCAACAGGCGGAGCAGGGCAAGTATATAAATATACAACCAATCCTTCCGGAGCAACCGGCGACGGAATAGCTTTAGCTTACGAAGCAGGAGCAATAATAGAAGATATGGAATTTATTCAATTCCATCCTACCGCACTTGCTCTTAGTCCGGAAAGTCAAAACAGATTCTTAATCTCAGAAGCCGTCAGAGGAGAAGGCGCTAAGCTTATTAATAAAAATGGCGAAGAATTTATGATTAAATATAGCGAGAAAAAAGAACTTGCTCCGAGAGATGTTGTAACAAGAGCTATTTTTTCAGAGATGAAATCAGAAAATTCTTCTAACGTATTTTTGAATGCATCTGTAATCGGTGAAGAAAAAATATTAAAACGATTTCCGACAATTACGGCAAGATGCAAAGATAACGGAATAGATATTACAAAACAACCTATTCCAGTTGCTCCTGCTGCTCACTACACAATGGGAGGGATAAAAGCTGATGTTGAAGGACGAACTTCCATAAAAGGTTTATATGCAATCGGAGAAGCCGCATGTACGGGTTTACATGGTGCAAATAGGCTTGCAAGCAACTCTTTACTTGAATGCGTAGTGTGTGCATATGAACTTGCGGATTACTTGTCTTTTACAAGTCTTGAAACACCAAAAGTTATAGATGAAGGCATCAAAAAAATGATTGACGTATATTCCCGTTCAATTAGCAGTGATGAATATGACTGTAACAATCTAAAGTTAAAACTTAAAGATATTATGTGGAATAATGTAGGCATCATCCGCGAAGAAGAAGATTTGATTAAAGCAAAACTTAAAGTGGAAAAACTGCAGAAAGATTTTAAGCGTAGAAGAAAGTGCTTAAATCAGGCAGAATACGAATACAGAAACATGCTTACCGTTGCATCATTAATTATACAATGCGCTCTTGAAAGAAAAGAATCCAGAGGGGCGCACTGCCGAAGTGATTATAGAAATACCGATGAGGTTGGAAAACATTCATTTGTTGACAAAATAAGTAATAAAGGACTATGTTATGTTGAATAAATTTTTTATTGAAAAACACATAAAAAACGCTCTTGAAGAAGATATCGGTTTTGGTGATATTACAACAGATTACCTGACAACAGAATCCGATACAATGTCCTGCACCCTTAATACAAGAGTTGATGGAATATTTTGCGGTAAAGACGTTTTAGAAACGGTTTTTAAAGTTTTATCACCTAAAATTGAAATTACATTTTATTTTAACGACGGAGATGAGATAAAAAAAGGTGACAAAATAGCTGATATTAGCGGACCTGCAAGATATATTCTTATGGGTGAAAGAACTGCTCTTAATTACGTTCAGAGAATGAGCGGAATAGCGACAGAAACAAACAAATACCAAAAAGCAATCGGTGAGTATAAAGCAAAAATTGTTGATACAAGAAAAACAACCCCTGGGTTTAGGGCTTTTGAAAAATATTCGGTTAAAATTGGCGGAGGAGCGCTTCACCGATTTAACTTATCCGATTGTGCAATGATTAAAGATAACCATATTAAATTTTCCGGCACTCTTACAAATGCCGTAACTAAGCTTAAGAAAAATATCTCGCACGCTCATAAAATAGAAGTTGAATGTGATACCATTGAACAAGTAAAAGAAGCTTTGTCCTGTTCTGTTGATATAATAATGCTGGACAATATGACAATAGAACAAATGAAAGATTGTGTAGAATTAATAAACGGGCAAGCAATAGTTGAGGCAAGCGGAGGGGTAAATATTGATACGGTAAAAAGTATTGCTTCAACAGGTGTAGATATAATATCATCAAGTGCCATTGTTGCAAAAGCACAGACACTGGATTTAGGTTTGGATATGTAAACTTATATTTTATTTCTTTTTATTGTAGTCCGGCTGTGCTTTGTCAATCAAATGACCGCCGGCAGCACCAATACCTCCGCACAAAGCACCATATGCTAATGTAGGAATTAATGATATTCCGCCGGTCATAATAGCAATACCGCCGAGCGCACCTAATGTTCCTAAACCTGATGCGATTACCCCGAATGTTTTTGCACAATCATGTTTGCCTTCAAAATTTGTTTGTCGGCTGTTTGCCTTTTGGAATTGGTTGAAATAAGAAATTTTGCAGTTTGTACCAATAGGACTAATTTGCATAATACACACTCCTTTTTATGTATTGCATGATAACAATAACACCTTTTTTCGTCAAGTGTATATAATTAGTGTCCTTTGTGTTTAACTCTTACGCCTTCTACCTCGTGAACGTCTTCTGTTACAATAAAAGCTTTTGGGTCAAGAGAGTGAACTAAATCTTTCAATTTAGGCATCTCAAATTTATTAACAACACAATAGGTTAAAATCTTTTCTTGACGTGAATATCCTCCTAAAGTTCTCATATAAGTAACACTTGTATCCAATTCTTTCATAATAGCATCGCCTATTTCTCTGTAGAATTTGGAAACAATCCTTACCGATTTAGATTTATCTAAACCTTCAAGAACTGCATCAATTACTTTTGATGCAATATAGTAAGTCAAAATAGAATACAATGCTCTGTCCCAGCCAAGTAAAAATCCGGCACCTGTATATATAAACAAGTTGATAATCATCAGAAGTTCGCCTACTGATACAAATCTAAGTTTTTTAGAAATTGCAATAGATAGCATTTCTGTTCCGTCAAGGGATGCGTTATTTCTAAGAATTAATCCGACCCCAAAGCCTAATATTATACCGCCGAATATTGCTGAAAGTATTAAATCTTCCGTAACATGAAAACCATGAAATACATTAGTAGCAATTGCAAGCATACCCGTTGCAAATAGTGTTTGCACTATAAATTTAGTACCAAGTTTTTTTAATGCAAGAAAAATAAAAGGAATGTTTATACAAAAAATCAGCAAACCTAAATTCCATTTGGTAACGTAGTGTACCATCATTGATATACCAATTACACCGCCATCGATTATATTATTTGGAAGTAAAAATGTTTCTAATGCTGCAGCAGTAATAAAAGCTCCTACAGTAATAAACAATGCTCTCATTGAAAATTCTTTAGCTAGCTCTGCTTTACTCTTTTTTACAATTTCCGGTTTCTTTTTGTGAAAAAACATTCTATCTCTTTTCTTTATATTACAGGGGTTATTCTGTCGTTACTTAATTTTTACCACGCAAAACATCAAATAAATTTTTATGTTTTACACAAGATTCCTCGATACTCTTTTTTATACCAAGTATCGATTCCAAATCCTCCTTAAGAGTTTTTAGATCCTCGTATTTTTTCAGCATTCCGTCCATGCATATAGAAACATCACCAGTTTCTTCCGATACAACCAGACACGCTGCGTCAGAAACTTCGGACATCCCTATTGCTGCTCTGTGTCGTGTTCCGTATTTCCAGCTTAATTTCGGATCTTCTGTCAGCGGAAGTAAAACACCTGCTGATTGTATTTTATTCCCTTCTATAACCATTGCTCCGTCATGGAGAGGTGTATTTGGATGAAATATAGTTAAAATTAATTCGGTAGATAATATTGCATCAATCTTTGTTCCTACATCTGAATATGCGCCTGTCATCATACCCTTACTAAAAACTATTAATGCTCCGGTCTTAGTTTTTGTTAAATATTTAACGGCTTCAATTATTTCTTTGATTACATCAACTTCTGTAACCTGATTATTATTATGAGTTTTTGAAAAAAGTGTTTTTCCGATAAAACCGGGCTGTCCCAAGTAACCGAGAAATCTTCTTAATTCAGGTTGAAATATAACAATCAAACTTAGAGAGATGACCATTACCATACCTTTCACAAACAAACCCAAAATTGTGAGATTTATTAGTGTCAACACCTCGCTCATTATCCACATAAATATTAAAATAAATAAACCTTTTACAAGTTTTTCGGATTGAGTATTTTTGATAAATCTTATATAAAAAAGATAAAGCGTTACAGCAATTATAATAATTTCAAACACATTTACCCAGGTCAAAGACCATTTTAGTTGACCCAGTATACTTTGAGATATTGCTATAAGTGTATCTATCATTACTTTCTCAACCTGCTCGGGATATTATCGTGCGAGATTAAATCATCAAGACTCTCTCTATTTACTATCATATCAGATTGTGAAGAATTTACAAGTACCATTGCTGGTTTTTCTACCCTATTATAATTTGAAGCCATTGAATAATTATAAGCCCCTGTATTATAAACACATAAAATATCACCTGCTTCAAGATGCGGAAGTTCAATTTCATTAATCAAAATATCTCCGCTTTCACAGTATCTCCCTGCAATTGTAACTTTTTGGAACAAATCATTTTTAACCAAACTATCAGGTTTATTTGCTATTTCTGCGGAATATTGAGCTTGATACATACTAGGTCTTGGATTATCCGCCATTCCTCCGTCAACGGCAACATATCGTTTTATCTTACCGTCTAAATTTACCTCTTTTGAACTTCCTACTGTATATAGAGTGACACCGGATGTTGATATTATGCTTCTTCCTGGCTCAAGGTAAATTTTAGGAATATTTACGGAATATTTGTGCATAGCTTCTGTAATTACATCTGCTAAATCTTTTACATTTGGCGGACAGTCATTTTCCGTATACTTAACCCCCAGACCTCCTCCAATATTCATTTCATCAAGATTTAATCCGTATTTTTGATTAATTCTTGAGATTTCTTTAACCAAAATCTCAACCTCATCACCAAATGATTTCAACTCAAAAATTTGAGAACCGATGTGAGCATGCACACCTTTCAAATTAAGATTTTTATATTCTTTTATAATAATCTCTGTTATTTTATCAACCTGAGTTAAATCAAACCCGAACTTGGAATCTATTTGACCGGTTTGGATATATTCATGAGTATGACACTCAATTCCGGGCGTAAGCCTTAACAGAATATCTGCATTTACCCCTTTTTCTTTTGCAATCGTATTTAAAAGTTCCGCTTCATAAAAATTGTCAACCGAAAATCTGCCGACATTTAAATCTAATGCCAGCTCTAACTCTTTTCTTGTTTTGTTATTACCGTTAAACAGAACTTTTGACATATCTACACAGGATTTATACACAGTATATATTTCACCTGATGAAACCGTATCAAAGCCGAAACCTTCTTCATCAAGAATTCTGACAACAGCTGATGTGCAGAGAGCCTTTGAAGCGTACATCATTTTTATATTTTTGTAGTTTTTGAATGCTTCTTGATAATCTCTGCAAATACCTCTTAATGTTGCTTCATCTATTACATATAAAGGTGTTCCGTATTTTTGCGCCAGTTCAACTAAATCGCAGCCTCCAATTGAAATATGCTCTTTATTGTTCACAACTGCGGTAATAGGTTTAATATACTGATTTACACTCATATAAATCCTCTCTTAATGCTCCTACTAAAATTCTACCAAAAAAAATAATTAATTTATGTAAAAATATACAAATTACTATAAATTTATTCGATGTCATATAATTTGATACAACGCAAAAGACTATTGTATAAAACTATAACAAAATACAAACTGAATTACTTAAGTTAAAAGCTTATTTATTCAAAATAAAAAGGATAATGACAAATGTTATTGTCCTTTTATATGGGAGGACGTGTACGAAACTCTAACTAAATGCAGATATGAAATACCGGCTTTGAAACCGTTTAAAAACCATGAATATTAGTGCAAAATAGTGCAAAAAATAGGACAAAAGTGCAAAAATAGTCCGGCAAATCTCTACACTATAAATCTGCCTTAAATTCCCAACAACTCGGCATTATAGCCAATAAAAACGCATCCAAACTGTCCTGAAAACCTATAATTGTCTTACGACAATGCGTGAGAGTCTACTTCAATAAAAAAGACCCCTTTTTAGGAGTCTCTTTTATATGGAGTGCGTAGTCTTGGATGCCAGATGCTCTAGATATATTCATCTAATAATTCATCAATTTCTTCTTTTGTCATCTGGTCGATTCTTAACCCACGATATCTTAGGGTCTGTTTTCCTAAATGTTTTGCTCCGCAAGTTCTTTCATAATCTGAAACTTTAACACCATCAGAGCGAACATAACCACTAACGTGATATGTGCCTGCACATCCTTCAGGTCTGCTAACATTTGCAGCACCTCCTGTTGGATGTCCTACTTGATGAATTGTTTGTTGCAAAATTTTAGGAAAATTCCGTTTAAAATCATCTCTATCCATATTACGATAATCATCCATATCATAGTAATAAATAACATTTCCATTTTGGTCAACATCCATTTCTACACCTAATTGATATGGTAACTCTCGTTCTTGTGGCAATACAGTGTTTGCAAAGTCTTTTAAATGATTAAGACGATTTAACCAACCCTGTAGCCATTCTTTTTGCTTAGGATTTTCTTCCACGTCCTTATAATAACTTTCTCGTCTAATCTTTTCAAATTTTTCTAAATTACCACCACTCTTTTTTAACATTTGTTTTGCACCATAAACACCATGCAATATTGCCGTATCAAATACATACAAAGCAAGTCTTGGATTTTCAATTTTATCAGCTCCTGAAGCTTTATAATAATTATTATAATATATATCTTCAACTTCTTGTTGCGTAATATCTCTTACATCTTTTGTCGGTAAATTCTTTGAACGACGATAAGAGTTATATGTTACTTGAGTAATACCTTTGTTTGTTGGACCACCTCTGTCATTTTTGCTATTAACATATCCACCTTCTCTTGCTAAAATAAATTTTAGCATATTAGGGTATTCGTAATCTAATTCTTTGTCTGGCATAAATATCCTCCTATTTATTTTCAAGTAATATCTATGCAAGGTACTATTCTTTAATCAAATAGTTATAAAAGCTTTTTAAATCTTGTGCTCTTTGCTTGATTAATCCACATTCTTCGCCAACCAAAATGTTTTGATAGATAGTACCCTGCTTATTTATGAGAATACTTACTGCTTTAAATTCAGCTTCTTGATATTTTTTCCATTGATTTTGTGCTTCAAGTATATTGTTGTATTCGTCTTTTGATGTAACATCTTTAAGCAGATTAATATATTTATCAATTTCTTTGTACCAAGCATCCATTGCTTTATAAGCACACTCATTCATTGCCTGTGTTGAATCCAGTTTTGCGATACAATCCCTTTCAGCTTTGTCAATTGGGTGTAAATTCTCTTCAAGCTCTTCTTTTTGTTCTTTTTCTCGGGGTTGGGGTTCTTCTTTATTTAAACTTATTTCCTGATTTGTGATTTCTTGATTGTTTGGTTGAGAAAATGTCTCATCACTGTTTAAATTAGATTTAGAGCAGCCACAAGTTACTAAAAGAACTATTAAGATGTAAAGAGTAAGTCTTTTCATACCTTTTATTATACATATTTTCAAAAATCACCTAAGAATTGTTAAGAAAATTTTACATCTAAACCTAACGTTCAATAAAATTAACAACTAGAAGCATTGTGAAGTGTATTAATTACTTACTATTACTATATTTAAACTGTTTTTGATGGACCTTTTTTATTCTAAAAGAGACTTTGGGGTAATTGTTTTGTTTTTTTAAGAAAAATTCTCTTTTTACGAGTCTCTCTTTTTCAAAAACCCCGCTGTTGTCGGGAAACAATGGCAACAAAAAAAGGACCTTTCTCTAAGGTCCTTTTAAAATCTGGGCCGCAGTGGACTCGAACCACCGACCTCACCCTTATCAGGCGTGCGCTCTAACCACCTGAGCTAGCAGCCCTTATTCTGCTATATTACAATAAATCTATTCTATTTTCAACTTGACGGGCTAACCCTTATCAGGCCTCTCAGAAAAACCCTCAATGGTTCGGCTTTTTCTTCGGCAGAGTGCTCTAACCTTCCAGTGAGCTAGCAGCCCTTACATCAACGAGGGAGGGCTAGTTTTCCCCTCGCATTATCAAACTTATCATGGACATAATTTTAAATCAAGTAAAACATTTTATAAATTATATATTATCTTACTTAAAATCATGCGAAGATTTCGTCATACTGAGCGTTAGCTAAGTATATCAATAAACTCGGAGATTTTTTTGGTAAAAATTGTTATCCACCTCTGAATGACAGAATATTGGACTATTTTTTGTAGTACTACATATAATTACCAACATTTCAGTATCAAACTATATATATTTTTCAATATTTGTTATTATAGAACTTTTTGGCATTAAACCTACCATACGCTCTGTTAATTCACCGTTTTTAAACACCAATAATGTGGGAATTCCGCTTATTTGATAAGTTTGAGCAAGTTCTATATTCTCATCCGTATTTATTTTTGTAAATTTTGCTTTCCCGTCAAGTTCTTGCTCAATCTCGTCCATAACAGGAGAAAGCTTTCTGCAAGGTCCGCACCAATCTGCAAAAAAATCAACTACAGTAACTTTATCACTGTTTATTACTTCTGTTTGAAAATTAGCAGCATTTACTATTTGTACCATATATCCCTCCTTAATAATTTTTATCTTTTATAATATTACCATATTTGATA
>CADBXV010000044.1 GCA_902798645.1 uncultured bacterium | reverse complement strand
ATCATCTTTTGAGTCAATTTTGATGCAATCTCCGTCAATAAATTTTTGGCTTAAAATAAGTTTTGATAACGGATTTTCAACAAGCTGTCTGATTACACGCTTCAACGGTCTTGCTCCGTATATCGGATTAAATCCTCTTCGTGCAAGAAGTTCTTTTGCTTCTTCCGTAATCTCGCAAGTCATATTGTGATCTTTCAAAAGTTTTCTTAAATTTTCTATCTGGATATCAACTATTGAAGATAACTGTGCCATTGTCAAACCTTTAAAGAAAATGGTTTCGTCAACTCTGTTTAAAAATTCAGGTTTAAATCTTTCTCTCATTACAGCATTAACTTTTTCCTTTGTTTCTTCAAAGTTTCCGCCGGCATTATTTATAGAATCCTCTAAAATTATATCGCTTCCTATATTTGAAGTCATAATTATTACTGTATTCTTAAAATCAACTGTTCTTCCTTTACTATCTGTCAATCTTCCGTCATCAAAAATTTGTAACATTAAATTGAATACATCAGGATGAGCTTTTTCAATCTCATCAAAAAGTACAACTGAATATGGTTTTCGCCTTACTGCTTCCGTAAGTTGTCCGCCTTCTTCATAACCTACGTATCCCGGAGGCGCTCCTACAAGTCTTGCAACATTATGTTTTTCCATATATTCTGACATATCTATTCTGATAATTGCTTCCTCATCATTAAATAAAAACTCTGCCAATGTCTTTGCAAGTTCGGTTTTTCCTACACCAGTCGGGCCTAAGAATATAAACGTACCAATCGGACGTTTTGGATCTTTTAAACCTGATCTTGCACGACGAATAGCATCAGATACTGTATTTACTGCTTCTTCCTGACCTATAAGACGTTTATGCAAAACATCTTCCATTCTCAGAAGTTTTTGCATCTCACTCTCAACAAGCTTTGTCACAGGAATTCCTGTCCATTTTGAAACTATATTTGCAATATCATCACCGTCTATTTCTTCTTTTAATAAACGATTTTCGTTCTTTTCTTTGCCTTGAATAGATTGAAGTTTCTTTTCTAATTCCATAAGTTTGCCGTACTTAAGTTCTGCAGCTGTCTGCAAATCAGTATTACGTTCAGCTTCTGCAATCTTTGTTTTAACTTTATCAATTTCTTCTTTTATTCCGGCTTCGCCTGTAATTGTGTTCTTTTCAATCTCCCATTGTGCTTTCATTGCATCAATTTTACCGTTTAATTCATCAATCTCAGAAGTAAGCTTATCAATCTTTGCTATACTTTCAGGAGATGTCTCCTTCTTCAAAGCTTCTCTTTCTATCTCCAATTGAATTTTTTGACGCAACATAACATCAATCTCTTCCGGCATTGAATCTATCTCAATTCTTAATGCTGATGCTGCTTCATCAATTAAGTCGATAGCTTTATCAGGTAAAAATCTATCGGTTATATACCTGTCTGAAAGTTGAGCAGCTGCTATTAGTGCGCTGTCTAAAATTCTGACACCATGATGGACTTCATATTTTCCCTTCAAACCTCTTAAAATTGATATTGTATCCTCAACGGACGGCTCATCAACAAGAACAGGCTGAAAACGTCTTTCAAGAGCAGGATCTTTTTCTATATACTTGCGATATTCATTAACAGTTGTAGCTCCGATTGTTCTAAGTTCTCCTCTTGCAAGCATCGGTTTCAAAAGGTTACCGGCATCCATAGAACCTTCCGTTGCGCCGGCTCCTACTACAGTATGAAGTTCATCAATAAACATAACTATCTCTCCGTTTGATTCTTGAACTTCTTTCAGTACTGCTTTTAGCCTTTCTTCAAATTCACCTCTAAATTTTGCGCCTGCAACTAAAGCTCCTAAGTCAAGAGAAATTAATTTAACTTCTTTTAAGCTTTCCGGAACATCACCCCTGATGATTCTTTGTGCCAAGCCTTCTACTATAGCTGTTTTACCTACACCGGGTTCACCTATTAATACAGGATTGTTTTTTGTCCTTCTGTTTAAAACTTGGATAATTCTTCTAACTTCTTCATCACGTCCTATAACAGGATCTAATTTTCCTTTTCTCGCACGTTCTGTTAAATCAGTTGAATATTTCTCCAAAGCTTTCATGTTTTCTTCTGCGTTTTTTGTATCCACTTTTTTATTACCTCTTATTTTTTTCATTGCATTTAAAACTTTATTCGTATCAACTCCATTTTTTCTTAAAAGTTCTTTTATATTTGAACCTTCAAGTTTGGTCATTGCTATTAAAATACATTCAATTCCGATAAATTCATCTTTTAATGTTTCAGCCTCCTGTGTTGCTATCTCTAAAAGGGCATTTGTATCACGTGACAAAAACACCTGCTGACTGCCGTTTGGCGTTGCTATTGTCGGGAATGATTTGATTTTTAATACAATTTCATTTATAAAATTTTGATTTAAAAGTTTTAATTCAGTTAAGTAATCTTTTGAAATCCCTTTATCCTCAATCATAGCCATAACTATATGTTCCGGCTGAACTTCCGTATTTTTATAAAAATCTTTTTTCGAATTTGCCGAAAAGATTATTTCCTGAGAATAATTTGTAAATTTTTCAAAATTAATCATTTTTTATCTCCGTATTATTTACACTCTTTTTGGTAAGAGTTGTGAAAGGGGCGAAATTTTTACCCATATATTTACCCCTAATATCATTTTAATGTTTTTTTGAAAAAATTAACTAAAATTAATCATAAATTAATAATTTTGTTTAAACCTAAAAAACATGTGGTATAATGAGAAAAAAGGATTTTAAATGTTTAAACGTAAATGTAAAATAACTTTTATTACTCATGGTGCAACAGTACATTCTATGGACGGAATTCTGAGTGACTCGGAAAAATTTCCCAAAATTAATGATATAGGAGAAGAAGAAATTGAAAAAGTTTGTGAATACCTGACAAAAAGGGGTGTTCACTATGATAAAATTTATACAAGTTCTTCAACAAGATGCACCCAATCTGCTCAAATAGTCGCAAAGTTATTCAAAAAAAGAATTACAACAATAGATTTGCCGTCACGTAAACTTGGTGAATGGAGCGGACAATCGTTTAATGATATTTATAATGAATTTGGCTCGCAAGCAGCTGTTATAACACCTGAAGGCGGAGAAGGATTAGACTGTTTTAACAAAAGAGTTGCTTCTGTCATAGAAAAGCTGGTTGAAGAAAACCAAGGTAATAGGATTATAGTTGTGACAACACCTGACGTTGTTCAGGCAGCAATTGCTCTAACGCTAAATTTGACACCGGAGAATCAATTCAAAACACTGATTAAGACAGGTTCTCTTACCCAAATAAGTTACTTTGTAGACAGTTGGTCAAGCGTTATATATTCCGATTATATGCCATTATAAAATATATGCTAAACTATTATTATGTTAGATATTGATTCAGGCGAACAAATTGATGCTCTATATAAATTGTATAGAATTAAGGGCGGTAAAAAGGAAGAAAAATTCCAAACAACCAACATTAATGATGCAATAAAATATCAGCAGAAATATTCAGCAAAGTATAAAGAAGGACTTTATATGGAGATACTGCCTGAAAAAAAGGTTTATAATTGGAAAGAAAAGAAAATTAATTACGAATATTAATGACAAATCAGAAGTACATAGCATTAGTTGATTGTGACAGTTTCTTTGTTTCTTGCGAAAGGAAACTTAATCCGGAACTAAACGGCCTGCCTGTTAGTGTTGTATCAGGAGAAAGAGGCTGTGTTATTGCTCGTTCCCGTGAAGCTAAAAGTCTTGGTGTTCCGATGGGCATACCATTATTTCAAGCTGTTGAAAAATATCCTGAATGCATTTATATTCCGGCAAATCATTATGCATATACAAAAATATCAAAAATGGTCATGAATATCCTCAAAAACTATAGTCCAAATGTCCAAATCTATTCTATAGATGAAGCATTTGTAGATTTTACGGGACTTACTAAACTTTATAAAAAAAATTATTACAAGCTTGGAACGGATATTCAACAAAGAGTATGGAACGAAGTAAATATCCCCGTTACAATTGGTATCAGCACCTCTAAAACATTAGCAAAACTTGCTTCCGATAAAGCTAAAAACTCTAAAGACAGAGTTGCGCTGGCAGGACATCAAACAAGAATTTCGTTATTAAAAAGAACAGAAATAGACGAAGTTTGGGGAATAGGAAGAAGACTTGGGTTAAAACTAAGAGGATACGGAATAAAAACCGCATATGATTACACTCAAAGAGATGATGGCTGGATTCAAAAACGATTCGGGAAAAACGGACTTATGACTAAATCAGAGCTTTTGGGCATAATGATTTCGCCTATATCTGATGAAGCGGAGCTTCCAAAGTCAATCAGTGATTCAAAGTCATTTTTAGACTTTACTTCTGATTTAAAATTTTTAAGAAATGAACTGTCAATTCATATCCATTCATGCTGTAAAAGACTAAGGAAAATAGAATGTAAATGCGGAACAATAGGAGTTATGCTCAAAACCAAAGACTTCAGAACATATTATGAAAAAAAAGAGCTTGAAATTCCGTTTGATTTTGAATTTGATATATCAAAAACAGCATTTGAAATATTAGATAAAATGTATGATTCTTCATCATTATACAGAAGCATCGGAATAGTTTTTGAAAACTTTAATCAAACATCTAAAGAACAGTTGTTGCTTTTTGATGACAGCAAAAAGAGAGAACGAAACGAAAAGCTCGGAAAAAGCCTTGATAAATTAGAACAAAAATTCGGGCGTAATATAGTCAGAACAGGATTTGTTAACAAAGAAGTTCCCTTTAAACAGGGTTTCTTAACTTCTCCTCAAGATACCGAATAAATTCTATTTAAGTAATCCGACAGGAATATTTTTAGAAAATTCTACAAAATCAAACTGTTCTTCTATTTCATCTTCCAAACTTTTTTCAGATTTCACAATACTATCTATAGGCTTGCCTGTAAGAAAAATATTATCACCAAATGCAACTGTGTCCAATCTTGTTTTTATGCCATCTGATTTTTGACCTGCAATAACTACATTCGGAACACCCTCTTTGAACAAAGTCTCATACATTTCCGAAATCAAATCCATACTTTGTCTTGATACAGGATTTTGAGAATCATACGCAACACCGCCTGTAATAAATGCATGAACTTCATCAAAAGAGTTTTTCAACTTTCCTCTTAGAGTTTCTATTACAACACTTATTTTTTCACCGACAGTATTTATCGGCTCTAATTCCGGAGCAGAATGAGCATTAAATTTGTTCTTTCCTGTCCACATAGTCAATCCTACACAAGGTCCCAATCCTTCTATTAAAGTTTTTGTATTTACATTGTGGTATTTTCCGCTTTTACTTATTGTTAAATCGTGACCAAGACTATTTCCTATAATCATAGCATTTTTTGTTGTTGGTAAAAATTGTTTTGTTGATAAAATAATATTCATACACACTCCTTTATACAAATAATAAAAACCCTAAAAAAATTTTTTGCTACTAACGAAAAAGCGCTCTACAAATAACGTAAAGCGCTTTTTTCATAATTTACAAAATAATTTTATTTTTTCGCAAAAGAATTATTTGAACGAGTCTTGATCTCTTCTTTTAATTTTTCAATAAATTCATCAATACCCATAGTTCCTACTTGACCGATTCCTCTTGCTCGAACCGCAACTGAGTTTGTTTCGATTTCTTTATCACCGATTACACAAACGTAGTTAATCTTCTTGTCTTGTAAAGATTCTCTAATCTTGTAGTTCATACTTTCGGAACGATCGTCAAGATTAACTCTTAAACCTGCTTCACGCATTTTCTTATAAACTTTTTCTGCAAAATCAACGTGTTTTTCATTACTGATAGGAACGATTGATACTTGTGTCGGCGCAAGCCATGCCGGGAAACAACCGGCATAGTGTTCAATCAAGATACCATGGAATCTTTCCATTGAACCGAAGATAACTCTGTGAAGCATTAATGGTGTTTTCATGCTGCCGTCTTTATCCTGGTATTTGATATCAAATCTTGCCGGCAAATTGAAGTCAAGCTGAATTGTAGCGCATTGCCATGTTCTTCCGATGGCATCTTTAACTTTGAAATCAATCTTAGGCCCGTAAAAAGCACCGTCACCTTCATTGATATCATACTTCATTCCTCTGCGCTCCATTGCTTCTTTTAATCCGGCTTCCGCTTTGTTCCAGTTTTCAAGTTCACCGACATAACTTTCAGGGCGAGTTGAAAGTTCAACTTCAAATTCCATACCGAAAATTGCCATTGTGTCAGCAACAAAGTCAATAATTGAGTTGATTTCATCAACTAATTGTTCAGGTGTACAGAAAATATGAGCATCATCCTGAGTAAACCCTTGAACACGAGTTAAGCCAGATAAAGCACCTGATTTTTCTTTTCTGTATACAGTTCCAAGTTCTGCCATTCTTAACGGCAGTGAACGGTATGAATATCTGTTTGCCTGATAAATCAATATGTGGAACGGACAATTCATTGGTTTTATTACAAACTGGTCATCAGAATCTTCATCTTTTTGAACAAAGAACATGTTTTCTTTGTAGTGGTCCATATGACCTGATATTTCCCAAAGAGTAGATTTAGCAATTTGAGGTGTATTTACAATAACATACCCTCTTTTTCTGTGTTCTTCTCTCCAGTAGTTTTCTATCTGTTCACGAACACAAGCAAGGTTTGGATGCCATAAAACTAAGCCTCCGCCCAATTCTTCACGAGTCGAGAACAAGTCTAATTGCTTACCCAATTTTCTGTGGTCACGCTTTTCAGCTTCTTCCAAAAATGTTAAATAAGCTTGCAAATCTTCTTTATTCCAATATGCAGTAGCATAAATTCTTTGTAACATCTTGTTTTTTTCATTTCCACGCCAATAAGCACCTGCAACCTTCAGAAGCTTAATTGCATTACCCTTAATATAAGATGTGTTAGGAATGTGAGGCCCTGCACAAAGGTCGTTAAATAATACATTTCCGTCTTTATCTTTTGTTAAGTAAAGTGTCGGGTTGTCGTTTCTGTGTTCTTCCAAAAGTTCAGCTTTATAAACCTCACCTTCAGCCTTAAACTCAGCGATTTTTGCATCAACATCAGTAACTTCGTATTTTTCAAATGTCAGATTTTCTTTGATGATATTTTTCATCTCAGCTTCGATTTTTTCTAAATCATCATGAGTAAATGCATACCCGTCTGTTAAATCAAAGTCATAATAAAATCCGTCATCCGTTGCCGGTCCGATAGCCAACTTTGCTTGCGGAAACAGCTTTTGTACGGCTTGTGCCATAATGTGTGAGCAAGAGTGTCTTAATACTCTTAAAGTTTCGTTGTTTTTTTCCATGGTATTTACCCTTTCTTTCTATCCTTTAGGTTTTGAGGCATTCAGTTTGTAGTAACATCCACCAACCAAATATATTTACCTCTACCCCCGGGGTGGATCCCCCTAACCGGTACGAGAAATAGTTTATCACAAATTTTATTAAAATAGTAGAGTAGGGGATTGAAGAATAAAAACAGCATTTATAACATATATTTATGAAGAAATGGTTTTTTTGGGCTTTTTATTTTTCTGTTATACCGGTATTTTCATTTTCAACTGAGGCATCAAAATATGCAGAAAAACAATATAACTATAAAATAAAACATCAAAAAGTACATATTAACGTAAAAAAAGAACATATATCAGATTATCCGTTAATTATTGACGGACAAAATATTACTGCCATGAGGTATGGTTATGGTGACATGACCGGAAATAACTGTAAAAAAACAAGAATATCATACATTGTTCTTTTAGATACAAACTGTAAACCGCTTTGCAGCTTTATAATGCCAAGTAAACAATAAAAAAGATACCCTTCAAATTATTGAGGGGTATCTTTTTTATTTTCGTTTTTCTGTTATTCTGCAAAATATCTTGCTAAAAGTCCGTCAAAACCTCTGCCATGACGAGCTTCATCTTTAGCCATTTCGTGAACTGTATCGTGTATAGCATCAAGATTCAATTCTTTTGCTCTCTTTGCTAATTTTAATTTGCCGTCACATGCACCAAACTCAGCTTCAGCTCTCATTTCAAGATTTTTCTTTGTAGAATTTGTAAGAACTTCACCAAGAAGTTCAGCAAATCTTGAAGCATGATCAGCTTCTTCAAATGCATATCTCTTGAACGCTTCTGCTATTTCAGGATATCCTTCTCTGTCTGCTTGTCTTGACATTGCAAGATACATACCCACTTCTGCACACTCGCCGTTAAAATTAGCTCTCAATCCTTCCATTATTTGAGGATCTAAATCTTTTGCAATACCGACTCTGTGTTCATCAGCATATTCTTTATTACCGTCTTCTACTTTAGTAAATACTTCCCTTACAGCACCGCAAACAGGACAAGTTTCCGGAGCTTCACCTTCTACTGTATAACCACATACTGAACATACATATTTTGCCATAATTTTATCTCCCTTTCTAAATAAGACACAAAAGTATTATACCATAGAGAAAGATAAGTAGCAATAAAATTTAATAAATATCTTTTTTCTTAAAAATAATCTCGTAGCCCAAAACATCTGCTATATCCAACATTTCTTCGTAGGATATTTTTGCTCTTGCTAAACGGTGCGAAAAACTATCTGCTGTAGTTTTTCTTCCCTTTTGTTCAACTAGCATTTCAACAAGTTCCTTCATAAAATAATTTTCATTTAATAATAACTGTTTAACTTGTTTTTTTACTCTATTCTCCATAAAATTATGAACGAAAAAGAGTTAGAGCATGTCAGAAAAATAGTTAATAAATTATCATTAGAGATTTGGTATTCAAAATGCATTGTTAAGGTTTTGGATGATTTATTAGATGGAGATTACTATCAGGAATGTTACGCTCTTGCAGGAATTGTAAGGAGAATAAATGAAAGCTTGTCAAAACAAGTTGAAAAATTAGAAAGAACATTATTTTAGTTTTGTTACTGTTCATACATTTACCCCCAAAAACAAAACGAGCCTCAGGACTAACCTTTTGCTCGCTGTTTTTAGTAATGTTGATGATTCTCTTTTTCTCTTTGATTAATCTTTAATCTTTGCATCATCAGTGGCTTGAAGCTGTTTTGACTTGTAATTATGGATGACTGCGTCAACCAATAAGTCGTATGAAGAACTTTTCTCGATGTTCGGGAATTCTTCCTTCAATTGTTGTCTGACCATTGCTTCCAGCCTTTGTTCGTCAGCTTTTATTTTTAATTCATTACTTGATAACGATTGTATTAAATTATCACGTTCAAGAGCTTGATTTTGCGAAAATGCATTTAAGTTTGCTCTTGGATCGAGTGCTTCTTTTACTGAATTAATAAATTTCTTTAAGTTTGTCATACAGACCTCACTTTTTTCTACTACCTTCATTTTGTATCTATATAAAGTTTCGTCAAGGCAGAAATTGCCTAATTTTTTTTAAATCGTAACAAAAGTTTACAATTTAGAAAAATCAGTTAATATTATATACTTATTTTTCAGAGTATTCAAGAGTGAAAGACGATTATTTTTAATACTTTCGTCTTTATCCATAACAAGAACATCATCAAAAAATTTTGTAACAACCGAATTTATGGATATTAAATCTTGAAGATATTTATCGTAATCACCTGCAAAATTTACACTCTGAACTGCTTTATACAAGTCTTTTTCTGCCTGTTCCGCAAATAAGCTTTCTTTTACATTTGTATCGGCTTCATCTTTCAATATTCTCAATACTCTGTTTGCATTTTCTAAAAGTTTTTCATCACTCAATTTGCTTACGGCTTTAACTCTTGCAACATAATCATTCAGGTCTTTACAAGGATTCAATCCTATGTTTAAACCGCTGCATGCTTCAAGAACATTCTTTGAATAATCAGAATTCAAGAAAATAATCAACCTTTGAACAAAGAATTCTTCGACATCAGCTTGAACATCAGCTTTAACAGGCAATAAAGAAATTGCATCTTTTATTATTGATGACAAATCCAATTTTAAATTATGTTCGAGAATTGTTTTAATTATACCTAATGCTGCACGTCTTACACCCAAAGGATCTGACGAGCCGGTAGGTTTTTTACCTGCCGCAAAAACTGCACAAATTGTATCTATTTTATCTGCTATGCCTACAACTTGTCCTTCAATACTTTTAGCGGTTTCGCTGTCAGCATTTAGAGGGAAATAGTGTTCTCTAATACCGTCTTGAACACCCTGCTCTTCACCGCTTACACGAGCATAATCAGCACCGATAAAGCCTTGAAGTTCTGTGAATTCAAATACCAAATTTGTTGCCAAATCGGCTTTACAAAGTTCTGCAGTTCTTTTTATTGAAGGTTTGTTAATATTTAATGCAGAAGCAATTTTTTCGGAAAGATTAATAATTCTTCCTGTTTTATCATAAACAGAACCCATTCCTTTTTGGAAAGTCATGCCTTTTAGACTTTCTACATAGCTTTCAAGAGGTTTTTTTGTATCTTCGTTGAAGAAAAAGACGGCATCGTCAAGACGAGCCTTGATAACTCTCAAGTTACCGGCTTTAATATTTTCAAATTCATTACCTATATAATTTGTAATTGTTACAAATTTATTTATTAATTTGCCCTTATTAACCCCTGTTTTTTCATATAAAGCAAAATACCTTTGGTGTGTTTCCATAACCGTTACCGCTACTTCTTGCGGAATTGTAAGGTAAGCTGTATCAAAATCACAAGTTACGGCAACAGGATATTCTACAATAAATGTAACTTCTTCTAACAAATCCTCCGAGATTTTAGTTGTTGCATTTAGTTTATCAGCCTCTATATTAGTTAACTCTATTATTTTATTTCTTCTTTCGTCTTGATCGACAATGACTTTTGCATCTCTTAATTTTGATACATACTCATCAGGATTATTAATCACTATGTTTTGAGTAGAAAATCTGTGACCGTTAGTAACATTAGATGAATCTTTGTCAATAATTCTGATTTTTACTTCTTCATTATCCAAAATGGAAAGTACCCAGCGAATAGGTCTGGAAAATTTAACATCATTATTTCCCCATCTCATAAAATGAGGACCTTGGAGTTTAGAAAAAATTACAGGGACATTTTCTTGCAATAAATCTTTTGTATTTTTACCTTTAATTGAAATTTTTGCATAAACATAATTGTCTTCTACGTACAAATCATTTTTAGAAACACCGTTCTTGTTTGCAAAACCCTCTCCTGCTTTGGAAAGATTGCCTTGCTCATCAAATGCAACTTTTGCAATAGGACCTTTTACGACTTTCACAACATCAGGCTGAGAACTCGCAAGTCCGTCAACAATAACAGCAAGCCTTCTTGGTGTTGCCATCACTTTAACAGTATTATATTCTACATTATTATCACTAAAACATTTCTCAAAACCTTGTTTTAACTGATCTATAGCCATCGGAATAAACTTGTAAGGTAATTCTTCCAATCCAACTTCAAATAAATATTTACTCATCTTTTTCTCCATTTATATTTCAATAGAATAATTATACTATAAACAGATACAAAAATTAAAAACTCTTGAGGCGTCCCTCAAGAGTTTTTATTAAATTAAATCTTATTTAATATCCAAATTAATTATCTCAATCTTACTGTAACTGATTTTGCTTTTTGAGTATATTCTAATTTATCTTCTCTTGATAACCAGCCTAAACCCATTTCTGCAAAATTGTCAGCTAAACTTAAATCTTTTTTCATTTTGTTGATTGAAACTTCACCTTTTGTGTTAAGGTAGTTGTAGATTGTACCAGCTGATTCGATAATTTGTTCTTGGATACCTTTTACTTCTTTAGTCTTTGCCATGTTTAAATCTCCTTCTATGTGTGTGTTTCGCAAGCATCTCTGCTTACCAATTTATTTTATATAAAAGCTTATTTTTTTGCAAGTGTTTTTATTACAATTTATGTTAAAATAGTACATACGTAGTATGTTATTAAATTTTATTAAAGCTGATATCAGAGAAAAAGTTATTCTCGACAAATATTTTGAATTAATTTCTCAGGGTATAAAACCCTCTGAAATACTGGTTCTTGCTCAAAATTCCACATTGAAAAAAAAGATTCAAAATAAAATTTTGGAAAATATTCCGATTAACTCAATAGAAAAAATTAATGTCCATTCTTTTTTCTCAATTGTATACAATACTTTACAAGAAAACTGGTGTTTTATAGAAAATTCCATAAAAGGCGAAAAATCTTTTATTCTCCCGAATCTTGTCGGACTCGAAGTTTCACAGTTCTTGCTAAGGGATATTTTGAAAAATATAGTTGTCAAAGGATACAATTCAAAAAAATCTTTACTACACCAAATTTTCAGAAGATATTCTTTGATTGTGCAGAATAATTTATCTGACAGCGATGTTAAAGAAAGAGCAAAAATTTTAAAAGAACCTTTTGCTGATGATTCGGAACTAATTATAAAAAAACTTCTTGCATGTACTCTTAAAACTCGCAGTTTGGATTACTTAAGACAAACATTAATTTTTAATTTTGTATATAAAAATACTGATTATTTCAAAAATATAAAATACTTGCTCGTTGATGATGCAGATGAGATGACACCTGTTTGTTTCGATTTTATTGAATATCTGAAACCGCAATTAAAAGATTGGGTTATATGTTTTGATTCATTAGGTTCATCAAGATGCGGTTACTTAAGTGCTGATACATCAATAGAATACAAGCTGCAAAAGCTTTTTGGAGAATCTGTATCTCTTTTACCGGATAAAAAGTTTGGCATAACTAACGAAGAAAAGTTTAAAAACGGTGAAATAATATTTGCTAATATTTTAGAAAATTCTCAAATAAAACTTGATAATTTTACGCTTACTTCTCTTTCTAAAAGAGCCGAAATTTTAGACTTTGCAATAAACCAAATAAAAGAGATGCTAAATAAAAAAAATATTCACCCTAAAGACATAACTATAATTACGCCTTTGCAAGACGACATGCTTAAATTTACATTGGAAGAAAGTCTTTCCAAAAATTGTAATTTAGTTTTTCTTAGCGGAAGCGAAAAACTTATATCCAATCCTCTTGTAAGAGCAAGTTTAAACATTCTAAGACTGATGTGCGGATTGGAAGTTTCGGATATGGATTTAAGAAGTATCGTCTCTGATTATGCCGGTATTCCTCTAATTTATGCACAGGAGATTTTTGATTCATATAATAAAACAAAATCTTTACCAACTGAGATAAAAAATTATAACGACAAATACCAAATATTTTATAACGCATTTTGTGAGATTAAAGAAAAAGACGAAAAGTTGTCTCTCAAAGTTTTTGAGATGTTTGAAAGAGTGGTAAAATTTGTTGATAAAACTAAAATTAACAAGTTTAACTTTTTTATAAAAGAATTGCGTGATTTTGAAAACGTACTCGGAGCTAAAGGTATAACTGAAAGAATTAGTGACATAATTACGCACTTTGAAAGTTCTATAATTGCAGAGAACCCGAATTCATCATTAGAGATTAGTGATAACGATTTAATTGTCGCGACTCCGCAAAAGATTATAGACAGCAAAATCTCAACCAAGTACCAGTTTTGGCTCGACGTATCACACTCTGATTGGGTAAAAACCGATACAGGTCCTCTGTATAATGCCTGGGTAATGCAGAAGGACTGGTCAAAAGAGGAATACACCGTTGAAGACGATATATTCTTATCCCGTCAAAAAATTGCAAGAATTCTAAGAAAGTTACTTTTACTCTCAGAAGTTCATACCTATGCTTTATCGAGCCTGTTTGACCCTTCAGGAGTAGAAAATTTAGGTGGAATTCAGCCATATATAGAAGCAGGAGCAGATGTATATGAGTCACGCCCTGCGTTCAAGATTGTACCTAGAGACGACCAAAAGCCCGTTCTTGACTACAAAAGCGGTTCTATGGCAATATCGGCTGTCCCCGGTGCAGGTAAGACAACAATACTTCTAGCGCTTATTATAAAGCTTATGGGCAGAGGAGTTAACCCAAATAATATTTATGTTCTTACGTATATGGATTCTGCTGCCAGAAACTTTAGAGAACGCATTAAAAACATGTGTCCCGAATCGGTTTTACTCCCGAATATAAGCACAATACACGGGCTTGCACTCAGAATATTGAAAGAAAATTCCAATTTTGAGAGATTAAACCTCACCGATGATTTTGAAATTTGTGACGATACCCAAAGGATGAGAATAATTCGCTCTATCG
>CADBXV010000043.1:8180-33730 GCA_902798645.1 uncultured bacterium | reverse complement strand
TCCTGAAATATGGCCAAACGGCAGAACTCACTCTACTTTCTGCAACAATCCTATAGGCATGAGAGCCGGATATGAAGTTATGAAGGTATTTGAAGAAGGCGATTTCGAAAGAGAAGTTGCAAATAAAGGTAAATATTTCTTAGACGGATTAAAAGAATTAGAAAAACATCATAAACGTATTGGCCATGTAGATGGATTAGGTTTAGCTTTAAGAATCGAATGCGTAACTGAAGATGGTTACACACCTGATCCTAATTTGCTTCATGATATTTTATCTGAAGGCTTAAAAGGCGATTTAACATATAACGGCAAAAAATGCGGATTAATTCTTAATAAAGGAAGCCATTACAATAACACAATAACATTAGTTCCTGCTGTTACAATATCATACGCAGAAATAGATATGGCATTAAGCTTACTTGATCAGTTATTTACGAGGTTGTCGTAGTGACGCAAAGTATTGACTTTGAGTTTCTTCACACAGAAATTCAAGATAAACAAAATAAGAGAGCCGTTTTATTATTTCATGGGCTTACCGGCAGTCCATTTGAGATGCGCAAATATGGGGACTTTTTGTTTAAAAACGGTTCTGATGTTTTTTGTTATTCGTTTCCCGGACATGGCGACAGAATTAGTGAAATAGAAACTGTTACTTGGTCAGATTGGTGTAATTTTGCACAAGATAAGTATAATGAGCTTAGGAATAATTATAATCAATTCTTTGTATCCGGACTTTGTTTAGGTGCTTCTATGGCTGTTTATTTAGCAGAGCATAATAAAGATATCTCAGGTGTAATAGCGCTTTCAACAACATTATTTTTAGACGGTTTTTGTATTCCATGGACAATACATTTACTTCCATTTGCGCTTAGTACTATTACCAGATTTTATTATACATTTCCTGAAGATGATTGCTTTGGTGTGAAGAATGAAAGGACAAGAAAAAGCTTAGCAAAAATTACTGCAAAAGCTGATATTGGAATGGATAACTATCCGCTTAATTGTGTTGACGGTCTTTTACAACTGTCTAAAAATGTAAGACAAAATCTAAATAATGTTACTTGCCCCATATTGTGTATTCATTCAAAATATGATAATTTATCAAGTACAAAAGGTGCAAAAGTTGTTTATAATGGTATATCATCTAAAATTAAAGAATATATAGAGCTAAATGATAGTTATCATATGATTTTATATGATAACGAAAAAGAATTCGTGATGAATTCAGTAAAAGAATTTTTAAATAAACTTGTAACAGTTGAGAATGAAAAAGAGGTTATATGCTTATAGTTATATTGGGAATAATTATAAATATATTAGCAATAATTGCTCTGCTGACAGGTCTTTTTTACAATTTTCAAAAACCTAAAAATAAAGCAATCTTTGGATATTCTGTTGCGGCTTGTATGCTTTCATATATAGTTATATTAAGTTTTATTTTTATATATAAAATTATTACAGCTTTTAATCTGTATTCTATCGTTTTATTAATGTGTATAATATCACCATTTATTATAGGAAAGCTTGTAAAGTATGAAACTCTAAAAAGATATACTGTCATACAAATAATTTGCTTTATACTCAGCTTATTGGCTTTGTTTATGACTTTATAAATATGAAAAATAAAAAAAACCACTCGCGTGTGTGAATCGAGTGGGTTTGTTTTCTGCATCCTAATGGTCTTTTTTAGTGTTTATTATCTAGGAGTTTATATGATTTTGGGGTTATTAGTTTTGCTATTTATATTTTTAGTGTTTGGACTACACTTAAACAGTCCTTTTATATTATGACACATCATTTTTTTATGTCAACAATTTGTTTTAATAATTAATTAAATAGCTCGATAAAATATCTTAAATGCTCATATAGCTTGATAAAGCAGCGATTTACATAACTTAACATTTTAATACATAAAAAGGGTATTAATTGTAATTAATACCCTTTTTATATTTTTTAAGAATATAAAACTATTCTTCGCTATCTAATGATTGATAACCAGATTTATGTGACTTTAACAAAACACCACGTTTTGAAGTTTGTATAAAGTCGATCATTTTTTCAATATATTCATTCATAGGAATTTCAGCTTTAATTTTTTCTATTGCTTGAGAGGTATTGTATTCTTCCGAAATTAAGAGCTTAAATGCTTCATTAGTAGCTGTTCTGATTTCTTGAGGAACACCTCTGCGCTTCATAGCAATTACATTAAGTCCTCGTGGTACAGGAGGTCTGCCTTCCCCTTTAGAATAAGGTAAAATGTCTTGTCTTGATGCAGAAAAACCGCTTATTATTGCCATATCACCAATTCTTATATTTTGATGGAATACGCTCATTCCGCCAACAAATGCACCAAATCCGACGTGAACATGTCCGCCAAGAGTAACTAAGTTTGCTAAAATAACTTGATCTGCAAGAACGCAGTTATGAGCTATGTGAGAGCCTACCATTAAAAGACATTTGTTACCTATTCTAGTTGTAAAATCACCACATGCTGCACCTCTGTGAACTGTTACATTTTCTTTTATAATTGTATCGTCACCGATAACAACTTTTGTTGGTTCTCCCTTATATCCTAAATCCTGAGGTTCAGAACCTATAGTTGAAAACGGCGATATTGTACATCTTTCCCCGATTTCTGTGTATTCAATATATGCATTTGCAATAATTCGAGTATCTTTTCCTATCTTAACCCCTTCTCCTATTACTACATTTGGACCTATTGTAACTCCTTCGGCAATTTCTGCTGATGGATGAATTACAGCAGAAGGATGAATATTTCTTTTTTCTAATACTGTGTTTGACATTGCTTTCTCCTAAATAATATTTTCCTTACTAAATTAGTATAATATAAATTTTATTTATTTGAAGAAATATTTATATAACCTTAATATAGTTATAAAAAATGAAGATAACAAATTATTATCTCCATTTTTTTATTAACATTTATAATAATTTATTATATTTTTTTGCTTACCAATGCACGATCAAAAGCATTTTTATAATAATCCATATTAATATTTAGGTTTTCCCCAATATCGAAAAGCATTGTTAACAAATCTCTGTCAGCTTGGCAAGTAATATTTTGAATTTGTTCCTCAAAATTAGTTACTATTTTAGAGAAGAAATAGCTTTGTGCCTCAGCAATATCGACATTAATTTCCAACTTTGATATGCAATCTAAGAGTTCCAAAGTTGCATCAACTTGCTGAATGTCAAGAGAATATGCAAGTCTGTTGATATTTTGAGCAATTTTTTTACTAAATATTTTTGCTGTAGGTAATTTGTCTATCTCAACACCAATTCTTTTTGCTTCAAAATTAATATCGGAAGCTAGTTGAACAATTTCAGGATCAAAAAAACCCTTTGAACTTGAAAATAACTCATTGAATTGCTTTGTTAAAACATATTGAGCTGAGATTTTGAATTCTTCAGGAATATCAAGTCCTAACCCTTGCATTTGATATATAGAGCCTTTTCCTTCATTGTACATAGATTCATAAGTATTTGAGAATATTTGTAATTTACCTTTAAGCATTGTTTGAAGAATTTTTCTTCTTTCTTCAATGAAAATATCTTTTAAAGTAAAATACTCTTTTCCGTAGTAACTGTCGATTTTACGTATAATCTCCGTTAACGGAGATACAAGGAATGTTATTATAAGCTCTTTTTTGACTTCCGAAAAATTCGAGGAATATTCTTTAATAGCGCAGTGAAAATCACCGCCGGAAAATTGAAGCAAAGCAAACATCATATTATTTTTTTCTTGAGTTACCATTGATTCTACTTCAATGTGTCCGATAATTAATTTAGAATCTCCTTTTTTAACTTCTTTATAAGACTTTTTCTTTATTTTGTAGCAATATACATTTTCTTCCTCTTCAAAATCTTGATAAAGTGATGATATTGCCCATAGACAAGCAATTTGTTTTGGTGTAACAATAGAAGGCTTTACAAATTTTTCGTATACATCTTTTCCTGTTCCAAATTCAGGAATGTTACTTTTTGCTTCTTTTAATATCTCAAGAAAAGGTGTTTCAAGATCTTTTTTTATAAATGATTTAGCAAGCTGCATTACTCTTGCTGCATACTTCATAATTTGAACGGTTTCTATACCGGAAATTTCAGAGAAGAACCAACCACAGCTTGTATACATTAGCATTGCCTCTCTTTGAATTTCCAAAAGTTCCATAGCTCTTACTTTTTGTTCATGTTCAAGGTCAGGTATAAAATATTCTTCTTGAAAGTTCTTTATAGATACAGGAGTTCTGTCTAAAATTACACTAATATAATTGTTTCTTGCATCTTCAGGATTAATAAAGTATTTTTTAGCCTGTTTATTATAAATATTAACCATTTCATCACGCAAATAGTCTAAAGCTTGTCTAAGCGGTTTTCTCCATTTTTGATTCCAACCCGGGTGTCCGCCTGTTGAACAACCGCAGTCATCGCTCCATCTTCCTACACCATGAAAACAACTCCAAGAAGATACCGGTTTTATATCAACTTCCCAATTGCTTTTGTATTTTTCTAAATATTCGGCATAGTTTGTAATAATAAAACCTGAATCTTTTACTTTCAACTTAACTGCGTATGAAAGTGCCATATCACCAAATTTTGTGTGATGTCCGTAACTTTCGCCATCAGTTGCAATATTAATTAATTGTGGGTAATTTCTGTCTTTAGAAATGCCGTCTTTAAGCCTGTTTACGAATTTATTTCCGTCTTTAAGCAGCTCATCAAACGCTACTGAACGGGAAATAGCACCATCATAAAAGAACAAGTCAATGAACTTTCCGGGAGCAGACTTAATATAATATCTATATGAACGAGCCGGATCAATATTTCCCCAGCTTACGTCCTGCCAAGTATCTTCTCCTTCTTTTTTGATTTTAAGTGCTTGATAAGGTGATAGAACAGTGAACTTAATATCATTCTCAACAAGAACACGTAATGTATCATCATCAACGGCAGTTTCAGCAAGCCACATTCCTTCAGGCTTTCTTCCGAAGCGATATTCAAAATCTTTTATTCCCCATTTTACCTGTGTTTGTTTATCACGTTCAGAAGCTAACGGCATAATCATATGGTTGTATACTTGAGCCATTGCATTACCATGTCCTGAGTGCATTTTTCTTGAATTAATATCTGCTTTAATAACTCTTTCATACGCTAATGGCGCAAACTCTTCCATCCAGGAGAGTAAGGTAGGTCCAAAGTTATAACTCATGTACTCATAGTTATTAACAACATTAAGTATTTGATTATCAGAGTTAACAATTTTAGAAACAGAATTAGGGTTATAACATTCAGCGTTTATTCTTTCATTCCAGTCATGGAATGGATGTGCGCTATCTTGTTCTTCTATCGCTTCAAGCCATGGATTTTCTCTCGGAGGTTGATAAAAATGTCCATGGATAGTTAAAAATACTTTATCTTTATCTTTGTCATTTGCTAATTCCGTCATACTATCCTCGTTATTTTAATATAATTTAAATTTAATTTTTCTTTTCTTCAGGAGCTTTCTGAGTAATTTTAAGCTCTGTAACATCAATCCAAACATCCCCTAAAGCATCTGAAAATACAGTACCTTTAACTTGAATTTTATCATTTGTCTTTAAGTCGATAAACTTTTCTGCTGTAGTTCGCTTTAGAAATAACTTCATTTCAGATAACGGAATATTGAATGATGTATCATCACGTTTAATTAAAAATGAGATATAATTATCTGATGATTTCATTGCAGGTTTATAATCTAATCCTAAAGTAGAAAATTTATCAAATGTAGCATCCATAATAATTGTTTTATTTAGGTAAGTACTTGGTGAATTAACTACTGTAAGCGGCTTCACAAATATTCCTTGTGAAGTTTGTATTTGCGATGAAACAGGTTTTTGTACTGCAGCAGTTTGTGCGTTTACAATATACATATTGCCCGATGTTAATACACCGGCTGTTAATGTTATTAACGTTAATGATTTAATATATTTAATACAATTCATGATTATTTCCCTCTCTTTAGTAATATTTTAGCATGTATTTTTTGTATAGACAATTCTTTATAAATATTAAATTCTTGCATTTATATGCTGTTTTAGCTAGTATTATATTATATGAAAGATATAAATGCTATAAGCAAAGAGAGGGAAGGAAGGGCTAATCTTTCTCAGTATAAAGACTTAATTGAAACAGTGTCCAAGGTTGAATTTAAAAAGTTTTCGACTCTTGGACTTATTGAGTTATCCGAAGTTGTTGCATTAGCAAATTATACTGTTTATTACTTAACGATTAACAGTCCGAAAAACAGCGATGCTTTTAATACTGCATATCTTACAAAAGCAATTAAATGGGCAATTAGAAATGAAATGCGCAGAAGATATAAATGGTATGTCATGAAAAATGATACAAAAGAAGAAAAAGAGCAAATAAAAGATGCTGTATATAAAACTATTTTATCGATAGATGAGATGGAAGATGCAGAAAATCCAACTCAAATAAAAGATTATCACAGAAATCCTGAAGAAAAAGCAGAAATTGTTGAATTAAAAAAACGTATATGTGAATGCATGAAAAATCTTTCTCAAAGAGAGCAGGACTTAATAGAAGCAAAGTATTTTTATGATAAAAAATTAAAGGATATTGCAGTTGAATTTAATATATCTCAATCAAGAATTTCAAGAATTATACAAAATGCATTAGATAAAGTAAAAAAAGAACTGTTAAAACAGGAAAGAATAGATGAAGACAATATTTCATAAATCAAATGGTGCTGACGGAACAGGCCTAGGGGAATGTGAACTTAATTTTAAAATACCTGAAAATCTTCTGAGAAAAGATTTAATTGGGCTGCCTCAGCTTAGCGAACTTGAAGTGATGAGGCACTACAAGGAGCTAAGTGACAAAAATTTTTGTATTGAGAAAGGTTTTTATCCGCTTGGTTCTTGCACTATGAAATATAATCCGAAAGTTAACGAATTATTGGCATCATTAGAAGGCTTTTGTAATCTTCATCCTTTGCAAGAGGATTGTGATTCTCAAGGTGTATTAGAATTGATGTATAATTTGCAGGAATCATTAAAAATTCTTACCGGCATGGACGCTGTAACTTTACAACCGGCAGCAGGTGCGCATGGTGAATTGACCGGTATGATGATTATAAAAAAATACTTTGAAACAAAAGGTGATTTAAAAAGAAAAAAAGTTATTATCCCTGATTCAGCTCACGGAACTAATCCTGCAAGTGCAAAGATGTGCGGATTTGATATAGTTGAAGTTAAATCAAATGATAAAGGGCAAGTCGATATAAATTCATTAAAAGAAATCTTGGATGATACAGTTGCAGGCATAATGATGACTAATCCTAATACTTTAGGAATATTTGAAGAAAATGTATTAGAAATATCAAAATTGATGCATGATAACGGATCCTTATTATACTATGACGGTGCAAATTTTAATGCAATTATGGGTTGGACTAATCCAAGACTTATGGGTTTTGATGTTGTTCACTTAAATCTTCATAAAACATTTTCGACACCCCATGGCGGAGGCGGCCCGGGAGCAGGACCTGTTTGCGTAATAAAGGATTTGCAAGAATATTTACCGTCACCTGTTATTACAAAAGAAAACGGAAAATATAAAAGAGATTATAACATTCCGCATTCAATAGGCAAGGTAAGAAGTTTTTACGGCAACTTCGGAATAATGGTAAGAGCATATGCCTATATTCTTATGATGGGGCAAAAATTAAAATTAGCAAGTGCTGATGCTGTATTAAATGCTAACTACATTAAAGAAAAATTAAAAGGTACTTATGACTTACCTTACGATAAACAGTGTATGCATGAGTTTGTCCTTTCAGGAGAAAAACAGCATAAACAAGGTGTTAATACGCTAGGTATTGCAAAAAGGCTAATGGATTCAAATTGCCATCCGCCAACGGTTTATTTCCCGTTAATAGTTCATGAAGCAATTATGATTGAGCCTACAGAATCAGAATCAAAAGCTGTACTTGATGAATTTATCAATACTATGCTTAATATTGCGAAAGAAATTGAAACAAACCCTGAGCAAGTTCTCAAATCACCGTTAAAAACACCTATAAAAAAGGTTGATGAAACATTAGCGGCAAGAAAACCTGATTTAACATTCAAAGAATAGTCTATTTATTGTAATGTCTGAATCTTTTTGTATAAATCAACTATTTCTTTTGATTGATTTTTAGGTATAACAATCTTAATTCTTGCATTTAAGTCGCCAAACCCTGATGACAAAGGTAATCCCAATTGTTTTAGTCTTAGTGATTGTCCGCTTGAAACACCTGCAGGAATTTTTATGTTAATTTTTCCATGCAACGTATTAATATATTTTGTGCAGCCAAGTACTGCATCCGGAGGTGTTATTTCAATATCTTTTGTTAAATTTGCACCATCAAATTCATATTCGGAATCTTTAAAATGTACTATAAAATACAAATCACCTTTTCTTCCGTATGAATCTGACTTTCCTTCTCCTTTTAATCTTATTTTTTTGCCTTCTTCGATACCTTTTGGAAGCTTAACTTTGACTGTTTTTGGTGTTGATAAAATTCCTGTTCCGCCACAATGGGAACAATATCCGCCTCCGCTGCATTCGTGACATTTTTCAATGTCGGTAAAAGTTACTGATATCGATTTGCCTTCAAAAACTTCTTTTGCTGTAACATTAAGAGTTTTAGTTATATCAAGGTTTTCTTGTTTGTCTTGTCTTTGTGCCCTTCCTGCACGTGTATTTTTTTGAGAGGAACCAAAGTCAAAATTACTAAAACCTTGTGTTTGCGCGCCACTCATTTCACCCATCATATCGCCAAAAAGCGAGCTAAAGAAATCAGAAAAACCTCCTGCTCCGCCGCCGAAATTAAATGTTTGTGCGCTGCCTTGATTAAAGTTAAAATTAAAATTCTCAAAACCGGGAGGAGGCGTCCAATCAGCTCCTCCTTGCCAGTTTGAACCAAGGCTATCATATCTTTGACGCTTATTTTTATCAGATAATACTTCATAAGCTTCATTTATATCTTTAAATTTTTCTTCTGCCTCTTTTGTTTTATTTACATCAGGGTGATATTTGCGTGCTAATTTCCTGTATGCTGATTTAATTGCTGATGCATCAGCATCTCTTGATACACCCAATATTTCATAATAATCTTTGTACTTCATAATTAAATTCCTTTACTATTCACATATTAATACAAAAAATTACAATTCTTAATAATATTAATCATTTTTTAATAGTGTAATCTCTTTATGATAAAATTAAGTCATGAGGGGTAAAATTATGGATTTCAAAAAAATATTATTTAAAACAAATTCAATAGATGTTGAAAAAGCATTGCCGGATGCTGTTATATTCACAAATAAAGAAGGTAAAATACAATGGGTAAATGATATTTCCGCAGAAATATTTGAAACATCAAAAATGCACTTAATGACATCAAACATATCGGATTTTATAGAAAATTCTCAAAGTATAATATCAAATGCCGTAATTATGAATAAACCGGTAATTGCAAAATTTATAGATAAAGAAATTTATTATGATATGACTGCAAGACAAATAGACGAAGGTTATGTACTTGATTTTAGAGATGCTATCGCTAATGAAATCAATAATAATGTGCAAGAGCAGGATAATACTATAATTAACAGAGAAAAAAATAATTTCTTGGTAAAACTTTCAAACGACTTAAAAGCTCCAATACAGTCTATAGTCGGCTTTTCGCAAGCAATGGCAGATGGGCTTGGCGGTACTATGTCGGAACAACAAGAAAAATACATAAGAATAATAAATAAAAATTCTTCAGACTTAATGTATTTTATTGGGAAATTGTTAGAACTTTCTCAAACGGAGTCTGATTTAAAAATACCTGAATTTAAACAAGTTGATGCTTTAGCAATGGTAAATTCAGTTGTTAAATTTAACGAACAGTTGTATAAAGGTAAAGATGTTAAAATATCAGTTAGAGCTGAAGAAGAATATAAAAAAATGATACATACCGATCAAGATATTTATAAAAATATTCTTCAAGATTTATTAGAGGTTATACTAAAATCGGTAGATATGGGTGAACTCGTAATATCGTTATTCACACCGAATGACGAAATAATCATAAATAAGGGCTTAAAAGAAGGTATTTACACAGGTTTTTCGCTTTCAAGCAGTGCATTATTACTTTCTGAAAATGATTTAGAGTGCATGTTTGATCCATATAAAATACTTGATTCCACAAACAGAAAAAATGTACTTAGGGCAATTGCACTTGCATCTGTTAAAAATTTAGTTCAATCATTAGGCGGCATTATATGGGTTGAATCACAAATTTTAAAAAGCACAAGTTTTAATGTAATTTTGCCTGAGGGATAAAAAAATAGCAACATAGCTGAAATTTATTATCTAAAGAAGTGGGAGTATTTATGAGTAGTGTTGTACTTAAAAATTTGATAAAAAGTTATGACGGGAAAAAAAATATAATAGACAACATAAATTTGGAAATTAAAGATAAAGAATTTATTGTATTAGTCGGCTCATCAGGATGCGGTAAATCAACTATTTTAAGGTTAATTTCAGGTTTAGAAGATATAACAGAGGGTGAAATACTTATAGATAATAAAGTGGTTAATAATATCCATCCCAAAGACAGAGATATTGCTTTTGTTTTTCAGAGTTATGCACTTTATCCACATATGAGCGTTTATGATAACATTGCTTTCGGTTTAAAAATGCGAAAATATGATAAAAAAATTATTGATGAGAAAGTAAAAGATGTAGCAAAAGCTTTAAATTTAGAAGAATTATTAAATAGAAAACCTCGTCAATTGTCAGGCGGACAAAGACAAAGAGTCGCTTTAGGCAGAGCAATTGTAAGAAATCCGAAAGTATTTTTAATGGATGAGCCTCTGTCTAATTTGGATGCCAATTTACGTGTACAAATGAGATCTGAGATTAAAAAATTACATCAAAAGTTACAAACTACTTTTATTTATGTAACCCATGATCAAACAGAAGCATTAACTATGGGGAACAGAATTGTAGTATTAGATAAGGGTAAAATACAACAAGCTGATACACCAAATGAGATTTATAATAATCCTAAAAATAAATTTGTTGCCGGTTTTATAGGGCAAATGAACTTTATAGATGTAAATATTGTTGATGGTAGATTTTCTATAGAAGGCACTGAATTTTCAACACAAAAAAATGTAAACGGAAATGTAACAATAGGAATAAGAGCCGAAAAAATGATATCCGGTGATTGCACATTGTCTGTACCTGTAGATATTTTTGAAATGACAGGCGGTGAAAAAATAGTTTATTTTTATTTAAACGGTTCAAAATGTTGTGCAAAAGTACCAATGGACTATGAATTTGCACAATCAATAACACTAAAAATCTCACCAAATGACATGTATTTCTTTAATAATGATAGCGGAGAAGTTATTTAATATGAAAAAATATAAAAACTATATTGTAGCATTACTAATATTGATTGCATGTTGTATATCAATATGTTTTATTCCTATTGATGCAACAAGATTTATACCTCAAGTTGAGGAACAATTTGCAAATGAACTTGGTATAAAAATTCACGTCGAAAAACTGATTTTTAGATTTGGGCCTTCTCTAAAAATAAAAGCTCCTGTCATGCACTTAATGTATCAAGACGGACAAAAATTCGGACAACTGGATAATGTTAAATTTTTTGTTCCTTGGTCAACATTATTTAAAGATTCAATGTATGTAAACAGGATTTATACTGATAAATTTATTGTAAAAACAAGTTCGAATGACAAATATTTAAATGCACTTTTAGATAGAATTCAATCAAAAGAATATGATAAATATCCTAATTTACAGCTTAAGAATTACAGTATCTTATACAATATTACAGATAAAAATAAACAATATTTAATAAAAGGACAAAATATTGAACTAACAAAACTTGAAAATTATAAAAATTTAAAAATCGTTACTGACGGAGATTTTTATATTAATGACAAACAATATGTTAATTACAATATATCAGTAGTTCCGAATGTAGAATTTAAAAATGATAAAAAAGAAGATTTTGATATTCAAAAATTTGTAGATCAAATTGAAAACTTAGACTTTCATTCTGATATTATTGCTGATTTGAAGCTTTATAATAATTTTGAAAATGAACTTCAAATCTCAGGTCTAATAAATATTGACAACATTTCTGTATTGGATAAAGAAAAGAAAAATCCGAAGAGTTTTATATATTTAACCTTTTTAGGCAACAAAATCGGCATTTTATCAAATATATATGCAACACACGATAAAAAAATATATATACAAGGTGCAGTCAATAATTCTAAAAAACCTGAGCTTGATATAAAAGTAAAAACTGATAACATAAGACTTTCTGATATATATAATAAAGTTAAACTTTTTATTGATTTATCAAAATTTAATCAAATTGACAGTGTAGACGGACAATTATTGGCAGACTTTAGTGTAAAAGGTGATCTTAATAAGCTAAAATCTTCAGGTTATCTAAAAGTCACTGATGCATTTATAAAAGCAGGAAGTCTATGTGTAAAAAATATAAATTCCGATGTAGATTTTTCAAATAATGTTATTTCAATTACTAACGCTATTGGATATGTCAACTCAGCACCAATTATTTTAAAGGGAAAAATAAATAAAAATCTCGATTTAGAAGTTCTAATGAACAAAGTTGAACTTAAAAATGTACTTCCGGATGTATTTGGTATTCAAAAAGGTGTAATATCACTTAATGCCAAATTAAACGGTAATTTAGATAATATAATACATAAAGATAGCATTTTAATAGAAAACTTTTCTGCAGTAAAAAATAATAACAAAATTTCTTTTGATTCTTTTAAAGTTGATACTAACAAAGAAAATACGGCATATATCTCTAATATTTTAATAAAACCAGAAAAAACTGAACTTATTAAAATTCCGTTATTAAAAATTCTGCTTGATAATAACAAACTAAAGCTATCTGACACAAATATATTTATGCCTAATTCAAAATTAACTGCAAAAGGTGAAGTTATTGATTATAACAGTAATAAATTTTTGTTTAGTTTAATGTTTAACGGATTTATTAATTCAAAGGATTTGAGTGCATTTTCAAAAACATCTAATATTTATCCTATAAAGCTAAATTTAAACGGCAACAGAGATACACAAAATATTGAGGGACAAATTCAAATTACAAAAGCAGAATTTTTGGATGAACCTTCAGAACTCAATTTATCAGCAAAAATCGAAGATAATACATATAAAATTATAGATTTAAGCTTATCGGCATTAAAAGATAAATCTAATACAAATTTTAAAAATAATAAAAAAGTTATTATATCTGGAAATATAGAAGATTTGAAAAACCCTGCATTTAAAAACTTGCGGCTCTATATTCCGCAGCAAATCAATTTGAATGTTAATGATATATTTATCCAGCTTAAAGGAGATTTATTTGTTAACGGTAAAATTCGTCAACCTGAAATTATCGGTCAAATATCAGTTCAAAATATGGTAAGCAAGCTTGTAGAGTTAACCGTAAATAATTTGACTGTTGATTTTAATAAAAATATAGCGGTTATAAATGCGCCAAATATTAAATTATCAGATTCTACTGCCAGTATTAACGGTACGTTGTTGACTGATATATCAAAAGAAATTAATATAAAAAATATAAATATTAAATCAAAATTTTTAAATACAGATACGATTTTAATGTATAAGGACAGATTAATGTCTTCTTATCCTATAAAAATAAATGAAGGTAAATTTTATTCTGAAAGAATAGCAACAACATTGTATAATTCACAAATATATTTTACGGCATTTAATTCTGATTTTAGTTTAAATAATAAAATTTTATCATTCCAAAATTTATCCGCTGAAATGTACAATGGAAAATTAGGAGGAAAACTTAACTTTAACTTAGGAAATGACAGCTTTGATACAAATATTCAGGCTCGAAGTGTCAGTGCTTCTCCAATATTTGATGTTATTGCTATAAAAAAAGATACTGTAAGCGGTGTTATGGATTTTGATTTATCGTTAAGAGGAAATCTACTTTCAAAACAAAGTTTGAACGGTAATATAAAGTTTATTGTTCATAACGGTCATATGGGTACACTCGGGAAATTAGAACATTTGCTTTATGCACAAAATGTTATTGCAGACAGCATGCTTAGAACTTCGTTAAGTGTAGTAACAAAAGCAATAACCCTAAAAAACAATGAACGAAGGAGTTGCTAATATCAATATGCTTCCATCACAAGGTCCTTTAATGTCACTATTTATAACAGGTCAATATTATCCGGTTACCGACTATGCAAAGCTTACAGTGCTCGGAAGATTATCTGATGAAATTGTAAGCGGCTTAGGATCATTCGGAGAATTTTCATTTAATAAACTTATGATTATGCTAACAGGTGAAGATAACAAATTTAATATAAAAGTTGATGATTTAGATAAATTACCTCAACTTCCTATGAAGAATACTAAGGAATTCAGGACTGTTATAAACGGTATATTAGAAAAACCAAGTTCAGTGATTTTGTTTAACTGGATTTCTTACTCTCAAAAATCTTTAAGACAGCCGGATGTTCCTGCAAGTGGTGTAAAAATTCCTGATTTTATAGAATCTTTACCTTACTAATAACAATTGTATTTTATTGAAAAATTCATTATAATAATAGTATGGATTTATTACAATCAGGGCAAAAAATTAGTATCAACATTGAAAAAGATGATAAACTTGTTGAAATTCTAGCAACAATTGTTGAGATTTTTGATGACAGACTTGATATAGAGCTACCCCAATATTTTATGCGCTATATTGAATATTTAGATGTCGGAAAACATTTGACTATAAAAGTATTTTCAAAGCTCGGCACAGTTGATTTTAATACTGTTGTAATATCTTCTCCGCTAGAAGATAAATTCACTGTTGAATTTGATTATAATTCATTAAAACTTACGCCTGGAGAAGAATTACCTGTTATAGATGCAATTGAAAATTTAAGAATCATTAAAGGAGAAGATTCCTTTATAGTGAAAACAATACAAATTTCTACAGAGTATATAAAATTATATTCTGATGAACCGCTTGTTCAGGAAGAAAATTTTAAATGTGAGTTAATTTTACCGGAAGATTATGGTACAATATCTTTTAAGGCGACAGTAACGGCAAAAGATACTGTGTATGACAACGAATATACCATTTCATTTTATGGAATGAATGAATATGACAGACAAACACTATTGTATTATATGTATGTATATACAAATGAATATACTGAACAGGAATAAAGATGAAGAAATTAGTAGAAGAAGAACTTAAAGAAAATCGTAAAAAAAATAAAATGTTTGACCAAATAGAAAGATGTAAACTGGATTTACAGAAAGATCCTACAAATCCTTCTTTACATGTTCGAATGGGGGACTTATACCTAAAATGGCATTTAGATATTTATAATTCAGGTCAATATATAGATGAAGCAATTACTGAATATCAGCTGGCGACGGAATCTTTATTAGATTCTTATGAAATATATTATAAGTTAGGTGTTGCTTTTTATTATAAAGGTGATTTAGATAAAGCCATAAATTATTTCATGACATCATTAGAAAAAAATAATAACTATTATGATGCATATTACATGATTGCAGAAACTTTTGTAAAAAAAGCTCATTATACAGATGCAATTGAAGCAGCTACAGCTGCAATATCTTGTTCAAAATTTTGTTCATCAAGCGCACATTATTTATTGTATAAATTGTATGATGCATTATCATATAAAAATGCAAAGGCAAAAGCTAAAGCTATTTGGGAAAAAATTATATCATTTATATTAATACCGTTCGATAAAAATGCAATCTCAAACATTAAAAAAAGTATATCATATGTAAGATTCTTACCGCTATTTTTACATGGGTTTTATGCTATTCAAACAAAAAATTACGGATTAGCAGTTGAAATATATAAAAATGCGATTGAAATTGCTCCCGGCTTTGCGCCGTTATATTGTGTACTTGGTGATATTTATTTATCAACAGGATATTTTGATGATGCAATAACCGAATATAAGATGGCAATTTGGTTAGATCCATTCAATATTCCTGCTCACAGGCATTTGTGCAGAGCTTATGAAGAACAAGGTGATTACAATCAGGCTATTGATATTTATACTAAATTAATTGCAATGGCACCAAATATTCCTGACTTATATTCAAATCTTGCAAATATCTACTATATTAAAGGTGAGTTTGATTTGGCTATTTCTAATTATCAAACCGCAATAACGCTTAACCCGAATCCTTCTTGGACAAGCGTAATAGCTCAGACGATGGGATTTGTATACCAAGAGAATAAATCTGATCCGGATGCCGCGATTTCAGCATATCAAACAGCTTATGTACTAACACCTGAAGATATTGATATTTATGTTAATTTAGGCAGTGCTTTTTATGACAAAGAAGACTATGATAATGCTCTGCAAATTTATCGACAAGCTTTGGAATTTGAGCCTCACAATGCAAAAATTCACTGCAATTTAGGATTTTTGTATTGGGGTAAAGGCGATACGGAAGAAGCCATGAAATCATATGAGTTAGCTATCAAGTATAATGATCAATATGATATTGCATACAACAATTTAGGTGTAATCTATCTTGATGATTTAGGCAGAGTAAAAAAATCTATAGAATTATTCAGAAAAGCAGTCGAAACTAATCCAAACTATGCATTAGCACATTTTAATTTAGCAAGGGCAATCTCAATTGTCGGTGATAAAATTGAAGCTGCAAAATTATATCAAACAGCGCAAGATATAAACAAAATTACTCAAGAAATAGATCCGAAAGACATTGCAGATAAAATCAGTGAACTTTTTGAATCATAATTTGCGTTTATATATTTTTTGTCTTATAGTAGTGTTACAGTATGAACGAAGATAATAATAACGGCTTTGCCCATTTAATAGAAAAAGAAATTAATTCTGATGATAAAATCTTAAAACCGGATTTTAATCAAAAGTCAGGCAGAGAATTTCTTGCGTTTTACCTGCAAGCAAAATTTAAGCAGATAATGGCATTTGATAACAAAGCAAAACAGCCTATTTTTACCGAAATTAAGCATGACTTTATACAAAAATTTACTAAAAGATTAATTCAAAATCCAACGAAAAGGATAATGATTGGAATTACCGGAGAATCTGCTTCCGGTAAATCAACCATTTGCGAAGAAATAAAGCATACTATTGAAAAGTTTAATATGCCCGTAACAATAATGTCAACTGATAATTACTTTAATGACATATCATCATTAATAGCCAAATACGGTACTTTTGATGCTCTTAGAGATAACGGATATGACGTTGATTCTCCAAACAGCTTTCAACTTGATATTTTAAAAAGTGATTTAGATAAATTGTCACAAGGTGAAGATATTTATACACCTGAATATCTTTTAAACGGTACAGGTGTTTCTGTTCCGCATGCAAAGTTTGTTCCTTCAAAGAAAATTGTAGTTGTTGAGGGGATGGCATCAATGTACGGAAACAATAAAGACATATATGATGTAAAAGTTTATGTGGAAACAGATTTTAACTTAAGAAAAGAGCGTTTCTTAAAAAGAGCATGCACAGAAAGAAATCAAGACTTAGAAAATGCAAAAAAACATTGGGAATATATTCTTGGGGCAGGTGAAAAATATGTAAAACCTTATAGAAACGATTCTGACATAATTATAAATGGTGACTCTGATTTAGAGTACTTTGCTCAAATATTAGAGTATTTTTATACAATAACAAATAATTTCGAAACTTAACTCTCTAAATCCTTATCAAAATAACCTACAATAAACTTGAAAGTATTTATTGCAGTATCTATATTCATAACTTTTGTAATATTTCCTCTTTTGTTTTTAACAGTTATGGTATTATTATCCAAGTCAACGTCTTGTAGCACATATACATGCCAAGTTCTGCCATCCAACATCTTCAAACCTGTACCTATGACAAGACTGTGATTTTTGTCGTTTTGCATGCGCTTAAAAAGTTCCATAACTTCTTCTTTTTTTGAACTCAAATCAATATTAAAATCAGTTTCTGCGATATTTACCGTAGGCTTTTTACCTGTCAGAATTGTCATAAAGTGCGAAGGAAGACTATTTTCGAATGTATAAGTTTTAAAATCGTCGGTAAAACGGCAAATCCAAGGTTTTGCTTTATATTTTTTTTCATATTCACCAACTGTTACATCCATACTTCTTACTATTTCATTGTCTTGAGCATTATACAATTTTTCGTAGCCACTAACTACAGATTTTGTAGGAATTGAATATTTTTCTCTTATACCGTTAGGTGTATATAAATAGCAATTTATCTGATATGGGTTTTTATCGTCACGCTCAATTTGTTTTTTTAATATTTTTCTGCCATTATCAGTATGTGAAAGTGATTCAAGAGTTGACATAATATAACAATCACTAAAATGTTGTTTTGCATCTTTAAATCCATCAATATCTTTATCAGAAATTGATGATTTAAAACCTACATTTAATGTTGTAAATTCACACTTCATATATATATTAAAATAAAAAATATGTAATTATTGCTAATTTGTTTCAAAAATGTTACAATTAAAGCTGTAAAGGGAGCTATATGCAAAAAATTATTATTGCCTCTGATCATGGCGGATACAATTTAAAACAAACAATAATAAGCCATTTAAAATCTAAAAATATTGATGTTGAAGATTATGGCTGTTACAGCACAGAATCTTGTGACTATCCGATATATGCCAGATTAGTTGCTGAAGAAGTAATGAAAAGTCATGTATATGGTATATTAGTGTGTGGCACAGGTATAGGAATGTCAATTGCTGCTAATAAAATTAAAGGAATCAGGGCTTCACACTGTACAGATACATTTTCTGCAAAAATGACAAGAGCGCATAATAATTCAAATATTTTATGCCTGGGAGAAAGAATTACCGGTGTTGGTTTGGCGTTAGATATTGTTGACACTTGGCTTAGTACTGAATTCGAAGGCGGTAGACATCAAAAAAGAATAGACATGATATAAGGAAAATAATGGGAGAAGAATTAACATCATACAAATTTGCATGTGTAGTTGCAAGAATATTAGATGATAAAATTGCCGGTAATATTTCAATTTTAAATATTAGTAATGTATCATCTTTTGCAGATTATTTTGTAATTTGTTCAGCTCAAACAAATACACAGGTAAAGGCTTTAACAGAGAATTTATCAGAAAAGATTAAAGCTACATTTTCAAGACTTCCTTTAGGAAAAGAAAATGATGAAAAGAACAGATGGAATTTAATAGATTATGGTGATGTTGTAGTTCATATATTAAAAGAAGAAGAACGTGCAACATATGCTATAGAAAAATTTTGGAACCATGCATACAGTATTCCAAAAGAAACCTGGCTTAAAGAATCTGCTGAATACTCAGAATACGAAAATATTGAAAGATAGGATTATGGATAAAAAAGAAATAAGTAAAGCAATAGAAAAAACTGTATTAAAGATGGCAATGGAACCTAATAATACAGAGCATTATCATGAATTGGCAAAATATTATGCGCTAGATAATCAATACGAAAAAGTTATTTCAGTATATGAAAGTTTACTGGAAATTGACCCAAAAGATATTCAAACACTTTTAAATCTCGGCAGTATATGGTTTTATTCAAAAGAATACAAAAAAGCTTTAAAATATTTTAATCAAGCAATGTTGGTAAATCCAAGCAATTATTTGGTTTATTATAATATCGCAAATACTTATGCTGAACTTAAAAACTTTTCTAAAGCTTTGCATTTTTATAACAGAACATTGGATTTTAACTCTCAAGATCCTGAAATTTACAATGCAATAGCTCTTTTATATCACGATTTTGATGATTTTGTTGAAGCAAAAGCATATTATGAAAAATCATTGTCACTTGATGCAAACAATTTAACAGCATTAATAGATTTGGGGAATGTTTGTTTTAAACTATTTGAATACAAAGAAGCCTTAGAATATTATTATAAAGTTTTTGAACTTGCTCCTGACAATAAAACTGTTGCTTTGTGTATAGCAAATACACTTGCTGTTTGCAAAGACAAAGAAAAATGCTATGAATATTTTGACAAAGCATTATCTTTAGAAGGTGATAATTATAAAGCATATATATGTTATGCAATAGCAAAATCTGACTTTAAAGATTATGACGAAGCCATTGAGCTATATAAAAAAGCTATAGAATTGAATTCAAAAGAAGCAAATGCGTTTATATTATTAGGAAACTTATATTCTAATTTAAAAAGATTTTCTGAAGCAGAAGAACAATACAAAAATGCTCTTAAGATTAATAAATTAGATCCAAGCATCTATGTACTTGTAGCAAACGTATTTTATATGAATAATCAGATAGAAAAAGCAATTAATTCATATCGTTCAGCTGTAAATATGCGGCCTGAAAATGATGAATATAAGCTTGTATTTATTCAAATATTAGAAGATTATATTAAAGAAGCAAGAAAAGGAGACTTACTTGAGGCAGTCTGATTATATTAATCCGTTGGAAAGAATTATTTCTGCATTGTCTTATCTTACAGCCGGTATGGCAGGGTTCATTTGGCTTATAATTGCTGCACTTCTCAAAAAGCATATTAAATCATTTTTAATGTACCATATAATGCAGTCTATATTCATATCAATTGCTTATTATATATTTATTGAATTATATAAATTAGTATTTGTAGCATTTGCAAAAATACCGCTTATAAATGCTTTCATATTTTTAATTAACAGTTTTTTAAATAATCCTCTACCTATATTTTGGGGACTATCATTTTTACAGGTATTAACTTCACTTGTTATAATTTATTTAACAACTACATCTTTTATGGGTTTGTATAGCTATATTCCGTTGGTTTCTGATATAATCAAAGGGAACACGAGAGATAGATAATTTACAGCACCATAGCTAGTATCATAAGTATCATTGCACCTATTTCCATTGCTGTTGACATGTGCTGGCTAAATTTTTGTGAATCATATTTGTGTGAAGTTTTTTTCGCCTTATTTGCACTGTTAAGACGCTTAATGCGTGTATTAGTATCATCTGAAGAAAATTCTGTACCGAACATGTCATATTCCATTTGAGTAAGATTATCGCTTAAATTATCATGTGAAGAAATTGCATTATTCAAATTACCGAATTCACCATAATTTGAATACTGTTTAGTTAGTTTTCTTTGCCCAAACGGCATCTTAAAACGACTGCCGGATGTTCCTGATAAATCTAATGAGCTTATTGCATCATTGTCATAATATGAACCGTCATCATATATGTTATCGTAACTATCATAACTTTTTTCTTTTGCTATTAGTTCCGGATAAATTTTTTCTTTTATTCTGTCCATACGTTTAGAATAATCATCTACATCATAAATTTTTCCAAAAAGTTTTTTTTCTATAGTAACAATTCTTGTATGTAAATCTCTGTTTTTATATGTTTTTTTAAATAATTTTTGTTCTATCTCATCAACAATCGGATAATTTACATTACTGTCTTCAATGGCATTTTCTTCCGCTAAAAACGTATCTCTTGAAGGCTCTATTTCCAGTCCGATAACATCGGCTGAAATATCGGCAGATAATTTTGTAATACGTTTATTTAAATCTCCTGTTAAAGCTTTTCCGTATACAGTTTTTTCAAGTCTTGATATTCTGTTTTGTGTTTTATCATTAGAATAATCAAAACCGAAAATGCTGTTTTCAATTTTAGCCAATGTATCGGATGATGATGCAAATACAGGATTGATGATCAACAAAAATAGTATTATTAGCGAATTTATTATATTTTTTTGCATATTTTTACCACCTTAATAGCAATATAAGGTGGTAATTAAGTAATATCTATTAAACTGTAAATTACAAAATTTAAAATATAATTTAATAAATAATAGTTACTACGACAGTATAAATTAAATAATACAATATAAAATGTAAGTAAATCAGTATACTAAATATAAATTTTAGCAAAATCTAAATCATTTTTTACAGTAATTTTAATATTCGTATAACTTCCGTTAACTATATACACAGGAATACCAAGTTCTTCAAGCATAGACGAATCATCCGTATAATTAGCATTTATAAGTTTTCTATGAGCGTCTAAAACAAGCGAAGTTTTAAAACCTTGAGGTGTTTGAGTGTTATATAGCTTTGAACGATCAATAGTCCTAATTATTTTACCATTTTCATCAACCTCTTTGATTGTATCAGTTGTTTTTGTCATAACTGATACTGCATTATACATAATAGTTTTTTCTATAGTATCTTTAATAATATTTTCGGTAATAAGCGGTCTTGCTCCGTCATGAATGAGCACATAGGGGTTATTTACAACTTGTAAAGCATTAAAAACTGATTTTTGACGAGTTTCACCGCCTTCAACAAATTTTATCTTTTCATATTTTAAAATTGAGATTAAATTATTAATTATTCCTTTATTAGCAGGAATAATTATTTCATTAATGCAATCAAATTTTATGAATTTACTAACAGTTTCTTCAATTACTGTTTTATCATTTATATATTCTAAAAGCTTATTTTTACTGCCATATCTTGTGGAAGTTCCACCAGCCGTAATTATTACAGAAAAATTATCCATTACTTACTCCAAAATGATTATATACACTTAATTCGCTATAGCTAAAATATTTATCTCCTGATATATCAAGTCTGATTCCATCAAATTCAACAATATCACCTATTTTATATGCATTAGGAATTTTGTTTAAAATATTATTCGGAACAACTGCAAGTAAATTATAATCTTCACCTCCGAATAATACTTGTTCTTTTGTTATTGAGTCATAATGCTTAATATCGGCAAAATTGACAATAGCCTTAACACCGCTTGCTTCTGCAATTTTAAACAAAGCATCCGCAAGTCCGTCTGAAGTATCCATCATAGCATATGGTTTATCTGTTAAAGTCGAAATTTGCTCGGAAAAATTATAGTCCAATTTAGGTTCTAAATGTGCTTTAATAAATATTTGGTTATTACCTGATTTAATAAGCTCATTTAGTCCTGCAGCACTTGTACCATAGAAACCGCTTGTTATTATAGAATAGCCTATTTTGGCATTTTTTCTTGAAGATATGTTTCTTTTACCTGTAGTACCAATAACAGTAACAGATATAATTATTGAATCTTTAGAGCCTGTAATATCACCACCTACAATATTAACACCATTTAAAGCGGAAATTGCGCCGGAATAAAATTCATCAATAAAACTATAATCAATATTTTCCGGTAAAGAAAGTGCTACAGTTGCATATTTCGGAACTGCTCCTGAAGCTAAAATATCACTTATATTTACAGTCAATGCTTTATATCCTAATTGATACGGTGTACACCAATTGCGCTTAAAATGTATATTTTCTACTAAACTATCCTGTGACACCACAATTCCGATATCTTTTAAATATGCACAATCATCACCTAAATATTTATTATTAAGTTTATTTTTAATAGTATTTATTATCTCAATTTCATTCATAGTAAAATTATACCAAAAAATCTTAATATTCTTGCATTATAGGTACAAAATTGATAGAATATCAATTATGAGGGATTATGAGCCATATTATACAGAAGACGGTTCAGTCGGATTGTACTCTTTTGCTGATAAAGACGTGTATCATTCTAAGTTTGGTGCATTAACAGAAGCTTGGGAAAAATTTGTTATACCGTCAGAAATAAAAAATCAGCTTGATAAAAATAAAGAAATAAATATTTTAGACCTATGCTATTGTATAGGGTATAATTCAAAAGCATTAATGAGTTTTGTAATTGATTACAAAAAAAATAAATTAATAAAGAAAAATATTTTTCAGAAACTCTCCAATATCGTTTCGATACATGTCAATAAATTTCTATCAAAATTTAATAAGAAATTATTATTACATATCGACTCGATACAAGACGATAATCAAGATTTATTTAAGCCTTCGATTTATATAGACTGCATGGATATAAATGAAGAATTAATAAAATTATCTCCAATGTTTAAAACAATAAGAACACCTGGTGAAGTTTACGAACAATTTGTTCCAAAAATTTTATCTTGTTTTGATACTTATTATAAACTTAAAAAGGTATATGAGAATGTTGCATCAATTTTTTACCCAAAGAATAAAAAATATATAAATGAACTTTTAGAATTAAAATTTAAAAACATGCACATAGATAAAGAGTATAAAATTAACGGACTTGTAAACTACATCCTCTTGAATCACATGCAAAGAATATATGATAAAAATTATTTATCAAAAGATATAAAAAAAATATTAAAAGAAAGAGGTACATCTAAGTTTTTTGAAAAATCTCTCATTAAATATGCTCGTTTTAATCAAATTTTCGGGTATAATTTATCATCTTATAATGTTTTATCGACCTTCCTACATAATATATATTATCATACCATATCGAAACGTAATAAAAATATTGATTTTAAGGCAGCTGAGAGGCTGTTTAACCTCAATTTCTACATAAATGATGCACGAAAAAGCATTAAACTTATTAAACGCAAATATGACTACGTATTTCTCGATGCTTTTACATATACTAAAGCTCCTCAATTATGGACAGTAGAGTTTATTGCCGAATTATGTAATCATTTAAACGATAACGGTATTATACTAACTTATTCAAATTCTGCACAAATCAGAAATACTTTATTAGAAAATAATTTATATGTAGGGAAAATTTATAATATTAAAAAAGATAAATTTATAGGCACTATAGCTTCAAAAAACAAATCAAAAATCAAATACCCGTTAAATAGCTATGAAATAGGATTATGTAACACTACGGCAGGTATTCCTTACCACGATCCTAATTTATCTTTTTCAAATAAAGAGATTCTTGAACTCAGAGAATACGAATTTAAACACAGTAATTTAATGAGTTCATCAAAATATATGAAATTACGCTCCTTGCGAAGCAGTAATGAATAAGGAATGAAAGGCAAACATATTAATGAATAAATATGATGTAACAATTGCAGGCGGGGGAACAGCAGGTTGTGCTTGCGCATATACAGCAGGAAAACTAGGATTAAAAGTTCTTTTATTGGAAAAAAATTCATTTTTGGGAGGTTCTATAACGTCATCACTTGTAATTCCTGCGATGAAAACTTCAGGTAATGCTATAAATACAGATTTTTTTAATGTTTTATATAATGAACTGCATAAAATAAACGGTGCTTCAACCTATTCTGACGGTAACAAAGGCTGGTTTAATCCTGAACTAACAAAAATTGTATTGGATAAACTAATGCAAGATGCTAATGTTGATGTTTTTTTTGAGGCAGAATTAGTAAAAATAAAAAAAAGTTTATCATCATATAACGTAACGATATGTGTTAATAACAATCTATTTGCTGATAATGAATTATTGTCATATATCGAAACGAAGTATGTTGTAGA
>CADBXV010000043.1:0-8113 GCA_902798645.1 uncultured bacterium | reverse complement strand
GATGCAAAAATTTGCGAAAAATTAAACTGCGAATTTTTAGATGATACATTTTCTCAACCGATAAATTTAAGATTTATTATGTCGGGAATAGATGTTAACATATTTTCAAAGTGGTTGTTAGAATTTGACTCAGACAGAAATGTTACGACATCTTGTAATACAGATGGGATTACACTATTATCAACTGCGTACACTTGGGATGATAACTGTAACTGGGCACTTAAACCTGTTTTTATAAAAGGCATAGAGGACGGTATTATAACAGAAGAAGACTCAAACTATTTTCAGATATTTTCTGTCGCAGGAACAAGCGATTCTATAGCCTTTAACTGTCCAAGGTTACTAAAAAACAACATTTCTAGTTCTGAAGCTTATAAAGCAGGCAGAGAGAGCATTTTAAGATTATCTCAGTTTTGTAAAAGATATTTACCTGGGTTCAAAAATGCCTATATATCATCTATTGCAAATTCCCTTGGAGTAAGAGTTTCAAGGCGAGTAAAAGGTAAATATATTTATACTAAGGAAGATTTAGTAACCGGTAAAAAATTTAATACGCCTGTTGTTATATCAAATTATCCGATTGATATACATTCATCTGATAAAAATTGCTCAACTTTAGAAAAAGTCTATAAAGAGTATCAATTGCCGGTTGAGTCATTAATTGCAGGAGACAATCTTTTTGTCATCGGACGTTGTATATCGACAGATTTTGAATCACAGGGTGCATTAAGGATAATACCTTCTTGTTTTTCAATGGGTGAAGGATTAGCAAAGTATTTATATAATATTAATAAAACTAATTAAAAAGGTATTTCAACGATAAAAGTAGAGCCATTATTTATTTCACTAATTACTGTAATTTTACCGTCATGCAACTCTACAAGTTCTTTTGTTATAGTTAACCCCAAACCGGTAGAGCTTTCTTTTTTGGTGTAAGCATTATCTAGCTGAACGAATTTAGCAAAAATTTTTCCGTGATATTTTGGATCTATACCGACACCATTGTCGTGTACGGCTATTCTATAGTACTCGTCATCTGAATTTACTGATATATCAACAGAGTCATTATCAGGTGAATATTTTATTGCGTTACTTATCAAATTATACAGAATTTGCTGTATTTTTTGATAATCGGCAAACACCTTAAAATCAGTTGGTATATCTACGTTTATAACTATACCTTTTTTATTAGCAAGCGGCATAAGTAGATTAGAAACTTCATTAACAGCACGTGATATATTAAATACACTTTTAACAATTTTCATTGCATTAGCTTCAATTTTAGACATATCCAGTATTTCATTAATCATACCAAGCAAATGTGTTCCGGAAGCTTTTATATCATTAATATAATCTTCTTGCTTTGGGTTTAAACTACCGTAGAGTTGAGTGGATAAAATATCCGCAAAACCTAAGATAGAGTTGAGCGGTGTTCTCAGTTCATGTGAAATATTTGCAAGAAACTCATTTTTAACTTTATCAGCTTCTAATATTTTTTCATTTTGTTCTTTAATCGTTTTATATGCATTATTTTTTTCAATAATGCCGTCTTTTAGCGCTTTTAATTGAATTTTAAAAACATCTGAAAGTTCTTTATCTTTAAGTGTGTAAGCAAATATTGACGTTACTGCATTTAAAGCATTAATATCATTATCATTATAAAAATTATCTTCTTTTTTTGATAATATAATTATTCCAAAAACAGTAGATTTAATGCATAATTTTGATACAATAAATGATTTGTTATCAAAAATTTCATCTAATTCTATTGTTTTAATAATATCATCAGAATTATTAAAAATTCCGCCTTTATTTGAAAAAATAAATTCTTTTATTTTTTTATTTAAAGAAAATGTTTTTTCAAGTTTATATTTTTCATGTTTTTTGTACGAATACTTTAGCTGAAGGCTGTCAGGATTAGCATAGAATATAAACCCTTCATCAAAAACAAGGATTTTTTCTAATTTTTTAAATATATCAACCTGTCCTTTTACATCTGTTTTAAACAAGTCAGGAATAAATTCCAATAATTTATCAGTTGATAATAATGCCATAATTCACTCTATTTTTACCCCTTAATTTACAACGTTATCACACACCAGCAGATAATGAAAATATATCATAGATTTCTTGATCTGTAAGTTCTGTAATAATCTTTTCTCCTTCATATACCGCAAGATCTGCAAGTTCTTTTTTAGATTTAAGCATTTCATCAATTTTTTCTTCGAACGTACCAAGTGTAATCATTCTGTGCACCATTACATTTTTATCCTGTCCTATACGATAGGTACGGTCAGTAGCTTGATCTTCAACCGCAGGATTCCACCATAAGTCGTAGTGTATAACATTTGTAGCACTTGTTAAGTTTAAACCGGTACCGCCTGCTTTTAAAGAAAGTATCATAACTTTTCTGTCATCATTTGTTTGAAAATCATCGATAAGATTTTCACGTTGAGGAACGGTTAAAGAACCATGGAAGAATGAAGGCTCAGTGTTACATTCTTCTGACAAAATTTTAACAAGTAAATCACCCATTTCTTTATATTGAGTAAAAATCAGCATTTTTTCATTATTATCGATAATTGTGTTAACCAAATCGACGCATTTTTCAGCTTTTCCTGACAATTCTTTTGCCATATCACCATTTTTTAGGAATTGATAAGGGTGATTACAAATTTGCTTTAGTGCTGTTATAAGCTTAAATATGTTACCTCGTCTGTTTACACCGGTAAAACCGGATATTTTGTCCATCATCTCATTAAGAGTTTTTTCATATAGTATCGCCTGTGGTTTAGCAAGGTAGCAGTAATCATTAATAACCATCTTATCCGGAAGATCAGATATGACTGATTTATCTGTTTTAAGACGTCTAAGAACAAACGGAGAAACAGAAAGTTTAAGTTTTGATGCACGAGAATGCTCTTTAAATTTTTCAATCGGAACTGCATAACTTTTTTGAAATTCTTTTAGTGAACCTAAATAACCTTTGTTAATAAAGTCAAAAATGCTCCACAACTCAGTAAGCCTGTTTTCTACAGGTGTACCAGTCATAGCTATTTTAATATCCGATTTCATTGATTTTATTGCAACGGTTTGAGCCGTATCGGGGTTTTTAATATTTTGTGCTTCATCAACTACAACCATTCCCCAAATGTTTTTCTTCATTTCTTCAACATCAATTCTCATAATAGCGTATGTTGTTAGAATAACATCTGATTTCATATCAAGTTCTCTGTCCAAACCATGGTATGTGGAAACTTTCAATGTCGGACCAAACATTTGAAGTTCTTTCATCCAGTTACCCATTAATGTTGTAGGACATACCACAAGCACAGGATTTTTTAGTTTATTTTCTTCTTTTAATTTTAAAATTAATGCAATAACTTGAATAGTTTTTCCTAATCCCATATCATCAGCCATACAACAGCCAAAGCCTTTTGATACATTTGTCCAAAGCCATTTTAATCCGGTCTGCTGATATGGCCTCAAGTCACCTGTCAAAGCATCTGGTTGAGTTACCTCTACAGGTTTTGCAAAATCTTTAATGACGTTTGCATAAGCGTCATCATAATTAAACTCATAATTTTGAAGTTGACCTGACATAGAAGCGTGAATCAGTTCTAATCTTGTCATTTTCTTATGATTAGCATTCTTTATTTGATCAACGAGTTTTTCACCTTCACCTTTATCTATTAGAATATATTTCCCGTTATATTGGATAAGACCGTTGCTGCTGCTTTCTTTTACAAGTTTTTCAAATTCATCAAGTGATATTTTTTCATCTCCCAACGATACTTCATAAGAAAATTCAAGAATATCATCTAGTGAAATTGAACTTGAAGAGACTGTATTAAATATCTGCATAAGTTCTGCAGAACGGGATTCTTTTACTTTAGCATTAATTGAAGCTCTTGGAATAATAATATTTGTAAGTTCATCAGGCAAAATAACTTCAATTTGTGCCTTTTGAAGGTAATAAGCTGTTTGAGCAATAATTTTATATACTTCATTTAGATTAAGATACAGACTTAAATTATCTTCATCTTCAAACAGTTTTTCTAGTTCAGGCATGTATCTTACTGCATAGTTTAACTGTTTTTCAATAATTTTACCTATATCCTGAGTACTAAGTTCCCATATTTCGTCTTTGTGATATAAGTCATCAAGTAAAATTGTTTCGTTAGTTTTGCGATTTTTAATATGAATTTTTAATTCAAACTCATCATCGTTTATTTTATTGACTTTAAAGAATGGTATCAAATCGTATTTACCGAGATACAATTCATCAAACCATTGAGAGATATTTTCAGCAACATCTTTGCCTTTAAGCAGACATTTTTGTTCTAAGTCTTTTAACATATAATGTCCTGACTTAATATCTTTAAATCGATACGCTTTAATGCCCAAAAATTTGTATAATAAATAGTTTAAATACTCTCTTATAAATCTTTCAACAAAATTTTTAGGTTTTTCTCCTTTTATGAAAAGATTTTGAGGAAGATTATTTTCCAGTTCATTGATAATTCTTGCCGATTCTTTATTAGATACAATAGGTTCATACACAATTCGAAACATTCCGCCTGATATGGCACCTTCTTTTTTATGTACGGTAGGAACAAAATACAATTTTTCAATAAGTTTCATTACAAAGTGTGTAAGCTTATTAAAATATGCAAAAGTTGGTGTTAGAGAAGAAAAATCAACAATTTCACCAAATCCGCCAAAATAATCAAGAACTAAGTTCAAAGGCATTATATAACCGATTTCGCCTTTAACTTCTTTAGAGGTAAATCTATACATTGAGCCTTTAGATTTCAAATAAAATTGGAAATTATTTGTCGGTGTAACAAAGAAACTTAACTTCGGATTAGTTGTAGTTCCGTCATTTATTAAGAAAAAATCTGTATTTCTTACAGGAGAATTAGGAGATAAAAATATTCCTTCAAATTCGTCTTCTACAAGCTGATATATAAGACTTAAGGTATATCTAAAGTCTTTATTTTTAAATCCGTTCGGGTTTTCACTCAGATTATAAAAATACTCATCTACATTATTTTTCTTCAATGATAAATCTATATCTAATGCTTTTGTTTCTTCGTTCATTTTTCCCTCATGTAGTGTGGGTAAAGCGTGAGCATACCCACCGCAACAATTATATCAAAGTACCTGCTGCAACAATTCTGATAAAAATTGCAGCAGAGTGCAGTTTACCGCACACTATACATTTACCCCAACTTTCAGCATGCTTTTACCTGTCATCTCGGAAGGTTGTTCAATTCCCATAATTTGAAGGATTGTAGGTGCTACATCACATAAAGCACCTCCTTCACGAAGTTCAACTTCATAAGGAGCATTTATTACAACAAAAGGAACAACATTTGTTGTATGTGCAGTATGCGGTTTTCCTGTCTGTTCATTAAACATCAATTCAGCATTACCATGGTCTGCAGTCAAAAGCATTGTTACACCGTATTCTTTACATTTATCGGCAATTTTACCGACACAATCATCAACTGTTTTACAAGCTTTTTCAGCTGCTTCAAGAACACCTGTATGACCTACCATATCAGGATTAGCAAAGTTTACTAGAATAAACCCGTAATCTCTATTTTCAATAGCAGATAAAACATTTTCGCAAACTTCAGGAGCGCTCATCTCAGGCTGTAAATCATAAGTAGGAACTTTAGGAGATGCAACCAAAACGCGTTTTTCGTGAGGTTGAGGCTCATCAATTCCACCGTTAAAGAAGAAAGTAACGTGTGCATATTTTTCTGTTTCTGCAGTTCTGAATTGGTTAATTCCATTTGCTTCTAATACATCACCCAAGATATTAGCTGGTTTTGTTTTAGGAAATGCAACAGGGAAAGTGAATGTCGCATCATAACTTGTCATTGTGCAATAGTAAATATTTGACAATACTTTCTTTCTTTCAAAACCGTCAAAGTCAGCAAAGTTGATTGCTTTCGATATTTCTCTTGCTCTATCAGGTCTATAGTTGAAGAAAATAATTGCATCATTATCGTGAATTCTGCTTTCTTCTCCGCCAATTGCAGTCGGTAAAACAAATTCATCTGTTATACCGTTTTTGTAGGATTCTTGTACACCTTCAACAGCAGATGATGCTTTTTCTCCTTCACCAAATAATAAACAGTTATATCCTTTTTCAACTCTGTCCCATCGATTATCTCTATCCATAATGTAATAACGACCAACAACAGAAGCAATTTGCGGCAAATTATATTTTTTAAGTTCATCTTCAACTGTTTGAAGATATGTACAAGCACTGCTTGGCGGTGTATCTCTGCCGTCAAGGAAGGCATGAATATAGACTTTTGACAACCCTTCTTCAGAAGCAAGCTTTATTAACGCAATAAGATGATCTAAAGATGAATGTACACCCCCCGTTGATACTAAACCATAAATATGCAGTGATGAATTATTTTTTTTAGCATGGTTAATTGCTTCAAGAAATTTTTCATTCTTAAAGAATGAACCATCTTTAATAGCATTGTTAATTTTAGACAAATCTTGATAAACAATTCTGCCTGCACCTAAGTTAAGATGTCCTACTTCACTATTCCCCATTTGACCGGCAGGAAGTCCTACATACTCTCCGTCAGCATGAATTTTTGTTGACGGGTAATCTTTTATTAATTCCGGAACATTAACAGGACATGAAAGCTTTGTTGCATCATATTCTTCTTTACCGGAAGAAATACCCCAACCATCCATAATACATAATAAAACTCTTTGTGTCATATTATAATCCTCTCTATTTAAGTCTTTTAAACTAATTAAGTTTAAAACAAACATAGGTAAAAGTAAAGACGAGAATTAGGGAGACTCTCCATTTTTATGATTTCGTTAATATATATATTCCTTTTGCTAAATTTCCGATTTTATTATATTATGTAAGATGTAATAGTGAGATTATTAAGATGAGCTTGGAAAATTTTGTATATGAATCTGTAGCTGATTTGCTCGATGGTGAATATAAAGAAGTAAATCAGCGTGTTGAAAAACACAAAAGCATATATCATGACGATTCTGCTATTTGTTTTAGTTTATTATCTTTAAGCGCCTTCTTAAAAAAAGATTACACACACTTTTATCAATTTATGAATGATGCATCCTTTCTAGTAGATCAATCTGTTGATCCAATTACAAAGATTTTTCATGAATTAGTTTTGTGTTTTGTTAATTTTACGGAAAAAAACACTACTTTATATTCAATAAGCTATAACAAAGCAAGAAAGATATCTATTAAATCACAGCATACTGATTTCTTTGAAAAAGTAAATTCAATGCTTAAGTGTCCTCCGATCACGCATTTTACGCCGAATCACGGCGGACAGACTAAAGATCCGTTAATTGCTCTTGTTAAAATAGGTCAGGCTGTAGCTGCCGAAAAAAATATTAACCTTTTAATCAGGACTATTGCGGAAGAAACAAAAACAGCATTGAATGCAGACAGATGTACTGTTTATTTATATGATAAAGAAACAAATGAATTATATTCAAAAGTTGCAACAGGGCTTGATGTTTCCGAACTTAGAATACCTGCTGATAAAGGACTTGCGGGACACGTTCTTCAAACAGGCGAAACTATAAATATTAAAGATGCATATAGTGATAAGCGTTTTAACTCTGATATAGACAAAGAAACAGGATACAAAACAAAGAATATGCTTTGTATGCCTATCAAAAACTTTAATCAAGAAATAATAGGTGTATTTCAAGTTCTAAATAAGTTTGATGAATATTTTACACCAGATGATGAAGATTTGCTGGTAGCAATTGCATCAAATGCAGGTATATCGTTAGAAAATGCTCAACTTTTTGAACGACAGAGAAAACTCCTTGAAGAACAAAAAATTGTATTGGACAGTTTTATTGAAACATTAGCAACATCTATAGATGCAAGGGATAAGATAACATCAGGACATTCAACACGTGTAAAAATGTATGCGGTACTTATTGCAAAAGAATTCGGGATGGAACAAAATGATTTGTACATTCTTGAAAAGGCTGCTGCTCTACACGATATAGGTAAAATAGGGATACGTGATGCTGTTCTTCAAAAAGAGGGCAAACTTACACCGGAAGAATACAA
>CADBXV010000042.1 GCA_902798645.1 uncultured bacterium | reverse complement strand
TACTTACGGAACAATTGTTTATCAGGAACAAATTATGCAAGTATTCCAAGTTCTTGCAGATTATTCTCTGGGACAAGCTGACCAAGTTAGCCGTATGATGGGTAAAAAAGACCTTAAAACAATGGAAGAACAACGAGATAAATTTATTGAAGCTTCTGCAAAACACGATATGAAAAAAGAAGATGCGGAAAAGTTATTCAATCAAATTTTAGCGTTTGCATCTTACTGTTTTAACAGGTCACACTCTGCTGCTTATGCTTTTGTTGCTTATCAGACTGCATATTTAAAATGCCATTATCCTGTAGAATATTTTTCTGCTCTTTTATCAAGTGTATCTGATAATAAAGATCAAACACAACTTTATATAGAAGAAGCTCAAAAATACGGAAGTAAAGTTCTTGCTCCGGATATTAATAAATCTTATCTGGAATATGCTCCTGACGGTGATAATATCCGTTTTGGCATGGCTGCAATTAAGGGTGTGGGTGCGCCGGTAGTCGAAGCAATTATTAAAGAAAGAGAAGAAAACGGTGAATTCAAAAGTATATTTGATTTTTGTAAAAGGGTAGATGCTAAATATATAAATAAAAAATCACTTGAAGGATTAATTAAATCAGGTGCGTTCTCTAATATTGAAAAAAGTCGAAAACAGTTATTTGAAAATATAGAATATATCTTAGATGTGACTTCAAAAGAAGCTAAAGACAGAGCAATGGGGCAAGTAAGCTTGTTTGCATCACTTGGCGAGGAAGATTTTTCTAATGCGCAATATCAACTTCAGGGAAGTGATGAGGAATACACAGACAAAGAAATTCAACTTTTAGAAAAAGAATTTTTGGGGTTTTATGTAACTTCTCACCCGCTATTTACAATTAGAGATAAAATGCAATTTCTAAAAACTCATAATATAACGGATCTTAGTGATGAGAAAGAAGAAGCAGAAGTTACTATATGCGGACTTATTACTGCTACAAGACAAATTCCTACCAAAAAAGATCCTTCTAAATTCTTAAGATTTATTACATTAGAGGATTTAACAGGGAAAGTTGATTGTGTTTGTTTCCACAAAAAGTTGCAAGAATTTGGTGAAATATTAGTCCAAGATGAAAAAGTCATAATTACAGGAAAAGTTCAGCATAGGGGAGAAGATTCTATATCAGTTCTTATAGATTCCGTAAAATCAGTTGATAATGCTAATATTGTAACAGTAAGTTTAAAACGTGAGATTAAGTATGAAGAATTATGCGGAATAAAAAACATACTTGCTAAACATCACGGTGATGACCCTGTTATGTTCAAGCTTCCTCCTGTTAACGGTTATAGTACAAGAATTTTGACTTCTCCAATTTTTTGGGTAAGTTCAGATAATGACTTAGTGCATCATATGAGCAGTGTTTTCCCTAACGAAGTCGATATATCTATACGTTCTCTAGATCAACCATTAGAAAGTGCTACTGCTTAAACTGCACTGTATGAGCCTATAACATAGAATATTTTTACAAGTGGTTTTAAGTCTGCAAATGCCATTTGGACTTTTTCATCATTAACATGTCCTTCAAAATCAATATAGAAAACATATTCTCCAAGTTCTTTTTTAGAAGGACGCGAATCAATATATGACATATTTATATTGTATGAATCAAGTATGGTTAAGATTTTGCTTAATGCTCCGGCTTTATTTTCAGTAGAAAATGTAATACTTGTTTTATCATTTCCGGTCTGCGGAGCAAGAAATTTTCCAAGTAAGATGAATCTTGTTTTATTATTTTCTTCATCATTAATGTTATTTTTAATCACAGGAATGCTATACATTTGAGCGCAACTAACACTTCCGATAGCAGCTATACTTTTATCTTTATCAGATAATGATTTTATGCCGGCAGAAGTTGATAAAGTTGCTTCTTCAATTAATGTATCAGGGAAGTTTGAGTGTATAAATTGTTTGCATTGAGCAAGTGCTTGAGGATGAGAACGGATCACCTTTATATCTTTAATTTTACCGTAGCCGACAAGTGCGTGTTCCACATTCATTGTGGTTTCTGCTATAATTTTTATTCCTTCTTTTTTTAGAGAAGATAGGTTATCCAAAGTTTCTCTGACAATACCTTCAATTGAATTCTCAATTGGAATAACCGCAACTATATCTTCTGAGTTTTCATCTTTTAATGCCTTTATTACTCCGGATATGGACTTTAAATTTGTACTGACACAATTTAAATTAAAAGCATCAATAAATTGATTTTTTGCAAAGTCGCTATACGAACCGTTTGGACCTAGAAATAATAACTTTTTAATTTTTGTTGTGTCTAAAATATCCTGTTCCATATACTTTCCTCTTACGTTTTTAAAAACCTCGTTTTAATAAGTTATTCATTCTTGTAATTGCTGTTTCAGTATTTCCGGCATTGTAATATATTCTTGCAATTAACATTTCTCTTGCACTGGATGGTGCTAATTGATATGCTTTTCCTGCAAAAGAAAGTGCTGTTCCATATTTTTTTAATTTAGCGTATATTTCTGCAATGTTTTCGCAGCTCATAGCGTTCAATTCTTTATCATTAGTTAATTCAGATACTTTTTGAAACTCTTTCAACGCATTTGTATAATCTGAATTTGCTTTATATTTTTGTCCGTTAATTATTGATTTTAAAGCTTGTTCATTTTTTGAAAGTGTTTGAATATTTGTATTTGTTTTTTCAGTTGAATTTTCAGCAGAGAAGTCTTCTTCTATTATACCTTTTGGAGCATCAATTTCTTCAAATTTGTCGGACTCATTATAAGTTGAATTTTCTTTTTTTATAAAATCAATATGTCCTGACTTGTGTCTGTCAGAATCTTCATCTTTTATTTTTTCTTCTTTGGATTCTCCTTCTGTAGGTACTCTAACGCTACTTTGTGCAGGGGTGTTAATAGTTTCTACATTTATTTTTTGTTGTGGTGTTTCAACAGGCAAATAATCAAATGCTTTTATCGTTAAAATTAAAAACAATGTACAAACTATAAAAAGTAATAATACATATTTTTTTGAGTTAAAATCATAGTTATTATTCATATGCTTCCTCTACTTAATCTATTTTACCTTACTTAATTCTACACCAAAAGCAAACATTGCGAAATCGTATTTTGTCGGATCATCAAAGCAAAAGTCTTTTAACTTAAATGTTAACTCTCTTACAGCCTGATAATCATTGCTTTTTCTTGTTAATAAGCCCATCTCTCTTGATTGCCTTGCAACATGAACATCAAGTGGAATATATAAATCAGCAGGTGTCATAAAATTCCAAATTCCCACATCAACAGGAGATTTTCTTACCATCCATCGAAGAAACATGTTCATCCGTTTCATAGCTCCGCCTTTTTTAGGATTAGGTATCATATGATAAAAACCTTGACCTGCATCCTTTGGCGCTCTTGCATAAAAATATTCGACTACTTTATCCAGAAAAGAATCGTATTTTTCTCCACGATCTTCTGTAAATGAATATGAAAATAGTTCTTCCAAACCTTTTGACTGAATGTATAGCGTGTGCAAAATATCAAACATAGGAATAATATCATAGTCTTTTGAAAAACGATATTCAAAGCCTTTTAAATTCGAAAAATCACCGTTTTTAATATAATTTATAACATCATTATCTGTACGTGAAAATAAATCGTTTAATTTTAAGATAAACATTTTTCTATTCCCGTAAGCAAACAATGATGATATAAATCCTACCAGTTCTATATCCTGTTTATTTTTATACCGATGTATAAACTGAACTGGGTCATTTTTTATGAAATTTTTATTTTCATATTTTTCAGCTAAATTATCTAATTCTGATTTTGTAATCATTTAATTCCTTTCCCCTCTCCATTGTGTGAGGGTAGAATTTCTTAATGTGCAGAAACTTAGTTTTTGTGAGTTTAGAAATTCGGTTGAGGGTTTATATTATCTTTTCTCCTTATTTTACACCAAAAATCTTCTAATATTCTATCACATATTTTTTCTTCAATACCTCCATAAACCTTTATTTTAGAATTTGCAAGTTTAGGAAGATTTAAAACACTTCCCATTGCTCCGTATTGAGAATTGTAAGAGCCAAAATACAGAGTTTCTATTCCTGATTGAATAATAGCCCAAGCACACATAGGACAGGGTTCTAGAGTAACATACATCTCGCAATCATTTAGCCTTGATGCTTTTAATATTTTTTGTGCCTTTTGGATGGCAATAAGTTCCGCATGAGCTGTTACATCATTGTTTTTTTCTCTTAAATTATGTGCAGAAACAAGTATTTTGCCGTCTTTTTTTATTATACAGCCAATAGGTATGTCATTACTTAATTTTAATGTTTTTTTAGCTTCTTTAATTGCGTTTTTCATGTTTTATTATTGACAGGCTGTGCTTAACCTTCTTTGTTTTTTTATTCACATATTGCATCAAGAATTAATGATATTAACCCCTACCCTTTGGTTTCGTCGCCCCAGAACTCATCGTCATAGTATGCAAGTTCCAGTCCGCCTAATATAACGACATCACCATTTTTGAGTCCGTATTTTTTTAGTTCATCAAATACGCCCATCCCTTTTAGTATATTTTGAAGTCTAATAACCTGCTCAGTATTTCTTGAATCTGTAACTTTTGCAAGTCTGTTAATTTTCCCGCCTTCAATAACAAAAGCGTCTTTAGCTATTTTGCTTACTTCAAAAGCGCTATCATCGTTATCATATGCGCCTAAATCTTCTTCTATTTGTATATCAAATACAGGTTTAGGAATTTCATCAACTTTAGAGTCAATAAAATATAAAAGGTTTTTGATTCCTTCTTTCGTTACGGCAGAAATCGGGTAAACATCTTTTGATAAATTTTTAAATTCATCTAAATATTTTTTCAAATCATCTTCTTTAATTGAATCAATTTTATTTAAAACTAAAATTTGATATAAATTACCCAAATATTCTGAGTGTTTTTTTAGTTCATTATTTATTATTTTGTAATTTTCAATAGGATTTTCTGCAGTCAAATCCACAATATGAATTAAAAAACGACATCTTTCAACGTGTCTTAAAAATTCATGTCCTAGTCCTACACCTTCCGATGCGCCTTCAATAAGTCCGGGAATATCTGCTATTACATAACTTCCGCCATCAGATTTAGGAACTACACCAAGGTTTGGAACAAGAGTTGTAAACGGATAGTCTGCAATTTTTGGTTTAGCAGAACTTACGGCACTTATAAATGTTGATTTTCCGGCATTTGGCATACCTAATAATCCTACATCAGCAATAAGTTTCAATTCTAATTCCAAAACTCTTTCAATTCCAGGCTCACCCGGTTCACAAAATTGCGGAGCTTTTTTTTGAGCGGTTGCAAAACGTGCGTTACCTCTGCCACCGCGACCACCTTTTGCAATAAGAATTTTTTGCTCCGGTTCGGTAAAATCCGCAATAATATTCCCTGTTTTTGTATCTTTAACCAAAGTACCAAGCGGAACTCTTATAAATAAATCTTTAGCACCGGCTCCATGCATACCTTTAATTCCGCCATTTTCACCTGATTTAGCTTTATAAACCGATTTAATTTTAAAATCTAAAAGTGTTGACATGTTTTCATCTGCAACAAAATATATGTCACCGCCACGACCGCCGTCACCTCCGGCAGGCCCGCCTTTGTCAACATATTTTTCTCTGCGCCAAGCTACCATGCCGTTTCCGCCATGACCTGAGATTACTCTAATTTTTGCTTTATCTAAACATTTTACCATTATATGTCCTATTTATCTTTAATTATTTATTTTTATCTAACAATTGGTTATAAATTTGCTTTTTATCTTTATCAACAATTTACAAAATGAGCTTTATATGAAATTTGTGAATTATATGGTTCCAGTTGAACTTTCATTATTAAATTCCTTACTTTTGTAATACAATAGTATTATGAACAAGGTTAAAAATACATTATTTAGTAACAAACCCGTTACAATTGATAATAATTCACTTATTATGGCAATTGAATCAAGCTGTGATGAAACAGCCTGTGCTATCGTTAAAGGCGGGAGAGAAGTTATATCAAATGTAGTAGCATCTCAAATAAAAATTCACGAAGAATATGGTGGTGTTATTCCTGAGATTGCTGCGAGAGAACACTTAGAGGCAATTAATGTAGTTATTGATGAAGCGTTTAATCAAGCTGGTATTGGGGTAAATGAACGGAATAAAGTTGATGCTTTTGCAGGAACTGTCGGTCCCGGATTAGTTGGTTGTCTGCTTGTTGGTTTAAATGCTGCAAAATCGCTTGCTCTTGCTTATGATAAACCATTTATCGGCATTAATCACTTAAATGCACATCTTGCAGCAAACTTTATAGACACTGAATTAAAACCGCCATTTGTAGCACTTCTTGTAAGTGGAGGACATACACAGATTATTAAAGTTAATTCATATTCCGATATGCAGATAATTGGAGAAACTATTGATGATGCAGTAGGAGAAGCTTATGACAAAGTCGCACGTCTTATTGGACTACCATACCCGGGAGGTCCTAAACTTGACAAACTTGCGCAAGATGGAAATCCGTTCGCATTTAAACTTCCTGAAGCAAAAGTAGGAGAATATGATTTTAGTTTTTCAGGTTTAAAGACTGCCGCATTAAGACTTGTAAAATCATTTGATGGTAAAGAACTTCCTTTAAATGATATCTGCGCTAGTTTTCAAGAATGTGTTTCATCAACTCTTTATAAAAAAGTTAAAAAAGCTTTAGAAGAAACAGGGTATAATCAAGTTGTATTAGCAGGCGGTGTTGCTGCAAACAGCGAAATTCGAAAGAAAATATTCAGCTTATCAGATTCAGGGTATAAAGTTTATGCACCACAAATGAAATATTGTACAGATAATGCCTCAATGGTGGCATCTGCTGCATTTTTCTTCGAAAATACATTTGATAATATTGATGTAGAAGTGTTTTCAAGAGTTAAATAATTGTAAATAACTACAGATAATTCAAATCTATGCTTCTATTGTCATTCCTTCGTTTTCTGTGGCTACTTCAAGCAACCTGTATGATAAATATGCACCGAGAGCAACTGCTTTCAAATCGATATTTTCGTCATGCTTTGCGACCTCTAAAATCGCTGAATTTATTTCAGGATTTTCTTCTTTCATGTATTGAACCATGTTTTTACGCCAAGAATGAACATCTTGAAACGCTTCTGTAAATATTTCCGATGATATTTCTTCTGTAATAATCGGTAGCATACTCTTTCTCCTATTTTTTTATATAATGAATTATATAATATTTTTTAATTATATTCAATACTTTATATATAGTACAATAATATAAAAAAATATTTGTCTTAATTTCTTTTAGATGCTGTACCCTTTTTATTTAATTCTAATTCAACTTCATTACACGCTATATTTTTGCCTATTACTTTTTCCAAATTGGCACGTGAAGAATTAAATTCGTACATTACTTGATAATAAGTCAGCTGAGAATTTTCATACTGAACTTGTGCATCTCTCAATTCAATAGAATTCCCGACACCGACTTTATATCTTCCAAATGATAATTCATAATTTTCTTTTGCTTGTTTCATTCCTAAATATGCAACGGGAATTTTATTTTTTCTTTCGTCCATTGAATAATAAGCATTTTGCACTTCTAAATAAACATTATTTTTTGTATTTATTGCCTCTGCTTGTTCTTTTGAATATAGAGTTCTAGCTTCTCTTAACTGATGTTTTAAAAGCATTCCGTTAATTGTAGGAAAGTTGATATATCCTCCCCAAGTGTAACCATAATTTGAATCAGGATGTCTTCCCCCGACTTCAAATTGACCTTGTGCGATGAATTGAGGAAACCAAGATTTTTTCACTAATTTTACATTCTGTTTTGCTTGTTCAACTTTTACTTCAGCCAATTGGAATTCCGGACGTGACATTTCTGATATTTTTACAGCTTTTTCTAAGCTTAAATCACAAGCATCATACCTTAATTTATCTGCTAGATTATACTTAGTAAAATATGGAATTCCTATTGCATTATTAAGTTTTGCCATTGCAAGATTTACTGAATGATCAGCTTGAATAAGCGTTAATTTTGCATTACTCAAATTTACTTCTGCTATAGTTACATCAACTTTAGGTTTGATACCTATTTCATAAAACGCTCTTGCCTGTTCGTAAAATGCTTCATATTGTTTTACGGTTTCCTCTGCAACACACTTTGCCTGAATTGCATATTGAAGATTATAATAAGCATCTTTTACGTTATATACAACATCATTAATTGTTCCTGTTAATATAATTTTGTATCCTATATTATCAAGCTTTCTTATTGTAGCTTGATTTTGTGTAACACCAAAATCATATAATAATTGTGAAGCACTTATTTGTCCAAGTACCCAAAAATTATAAATCAAGTTTTCTTGAAATACATCAGATAATTGTAATTGTCTGATTCTGCTATATCCTGACTGCCAGCTAAATTGCGGAAAATAATTTGACCAGACCTGTCTGAGCCTTGCATCTGATGCAAAAACATCCTGCATTGCAGACTGAATTCTGGTATTATTACCTAATGCCAATCTTAAACAATCATCCAAGTTAACTTCTATAGTATTTTCAATACCTGTTTTTAAAACTTCTCTATTTTGATTTTGTTTAATTTTAGGTTCAACATCAGCACTTTCCGGATATTCAGTACTGTTTATTGTATTTCCGAATTCACTGCCAATATTATATTTTGCAGAGTAAACAACTGAATTCGACAACATAATTATAATTAGTATTAATATTATTTTTTTCATATTTATCTTCATTTTTTAAGATATATAAAAAAAACAATATGAAAAATTATACAAGCGGATATAATTTATTTTATTTTTTATTTTTCAAATATAATAATAATCCCACAGTAAGGATTGCACATAAAGATATTATCTTTACCAATAAAGATAAAGCCATTATTTTTGATATAACCAGTGGTAATGCCATAAAGAATATTACATAAATTAGTAATATTGCAATTAATAGAAGTAAAAGTTCTTTTAAAAGTTTTTTTCTTTGAGTTTTATCATTCTTAATTGTATTTAAAAGCACAAAGAAAGCCGGAACTAATATACTTCCGAAGAAAGCAACTGCAATCATACCCCCAAATACAGATACACCAATTGAATGCCTGCTTCCTGCACCGGCACCTTTTGCAAATACAAGCGGAAGCAAACCTAAAATAAATGCAATATTCGTCATCATAACTGCCCTAAACCTAAGTTTTGCAGCCTTCATTGCCGCCTCAATATAGTTTAAACCGTCTTTTTCCATTGCATCTTTTGCAAACTCAACAATTAAAATAGCTTGCTTAGTAGACAATCCCAAAAGCATTACCAGACCGACCTGAGCATATATATCAAGAGATAAGCCCCAAACGTATTGTAAGAATAAAGCACCTGATATTGCAATTGGTGAGATTAACATTACAGAAATAGGTAATGTCCAGCTTTCATATAAAGCAACGAGGAATAAGTATACAAACGCAAAGGCCATAGCTAAAATCATACCAAGTTGACCGGAAGATTGTTGTTCCAAGAATGATTTACCGGACCATGCATAGTCCATATCATTCGGCAAAACACTGTCGGCAAGTTTTTCCATTGCCTTCATACCTGAGCCGGAACTTAGACCAGATACAACTTCAGCATTTACTGTAATAGAAGGATATAAGTTAAACCTTGTTAGCTCATACGGCGCAATTATATTCTTAGTCGTAATAACGGAAGTAAGCGGAACCATTTTACCGATATTATTTTTTATGTAAACTTTATTCAAATCGTCCATTGTATCTCTGTATGGAGAATCTGCCTGCATATAAACACGATAAACCCTGCCGAATTTATTGAAGTCATTGATATAAGTTGAAGCGTATTGAGCAGCGAGTGTTGAATAAACTTCCGACACAGGAACCCCCTGAGATAAAGCTTTTTCTTCATCTACATTAACAACAACTTGCGGCAGTGATGCGGTAAATGATGTATAAACACTTGAGAAAGCAGGATCAACCATTGCTTTTTGCATAAGTTTTTGTGTTTCTTTAAACATTTCCTCAGGAGATCGGTCACCCTTGTCTAACACTTGGAATTCAATACCGTTGTACATACCCAAACCTGTAATAGCTGGCGGTTGCGAAACAAATGTTATTGTTTCGGTGTATTTCCTCGTAATAGTTCTTGCCTGAGCCATAATATTATTTATAGAAAGTTTTTTAGATTTTCTTTCATGCCAAGGCTTAAGCTTGACAATAACAAGAGCAGTATTTTCACCGTTAAAACCATTAATAGAAAGAGTTGAATGGACACCGGGTATCTGCATAATCTCTTTACACATATTATTAACTACATCAGTTGATCTTGATAAGGTAGCACCGTCTTGAAGCTGTACCTGCATAAACATAGCACCTCTGTCTTCGTCAGGTAAAAATCCCTGAGGTACAATTTTAAACATTATTATAATAAATAACAAGATTCCTAAAACTGTTCTTAATGTCTTGTTTGGCTGTTTAACAAAATAATCTACAACATTAAGATATTTATCCCTAACCTTATTAAACCACCTGTCAAATTTTTCTATAAACTCATAATCCGATTTTTCTTGCCCTGATTTTAAAATTATAGAACAAAGTGCAGGAGAAAGAGTTAATGCTACAATGGTTGATAAGCCGACTGATGTTGCAATACAAACAGCAAACTGTCTGAACATTTGCCCTGTAATACCACCCAAAAACGAAACAGGAACAAATACAGCCATCAAAACAAGAGATGTAGCAACAACTGCACCAAACACTTCTTCCATTGATATATTTGTAGCTTCTCTCGGAGATTTCCCTTCTTGTATATGTCTTTGAGTATTTTCTAATACAACAATAGCATCATCAACAACTAAACCTACCGCAAGAACTAATCCAAATAATATCAAAAGATTTATAGAAAAACCTATACCTGACATTAATATAAATACACCTATTAATGAAACAGGTATTGCACAAAATGGTATAAAAGCAGCTCTAGCCGTTCCTAAAAATAAATAGGTTACGGCAGATACCAGAATAATCGCCAATAGAATCGCCTCAACAACTTCTTTTATTGACTCTCGGACGAATTCAGTTACATCATACTGAATATGGTATTCCATATCATTAGGGAATTTCTTGCTTAAAACTTTCATTTTTTTATTTATTCTGTTTACAAGATCAATAGTATTTGCATTCGGAAGCTGAGTTACTGCAATAATAGCAGATTCTCTGCCTTCAACCATTGAACGGTGAGAATAATTCTCGGCACCGAGTTCTACTCTTGCAACATCTTTTATTTTAACGTGCGAACCGTCGCTGTTTGCTTTTATAACTATGTTCTCAAATTCTTCAACCGTTTTTAACCGTCCTTTAGTTTTCAATGTAAACTTCATCATTTGTGGAATTTCCATCGGTTCTGTACCGATGTTTCCAGCAGGGGACTGAATATTTTGTGATTGAACGGCATTATTAATATCAGTTGTTGATATACCCAAACTTGCCATTTTATCCGGTTTTAACCATATACGCATAGAATAATCACCTGCACCATATACGGCAACACCAGCTGAACCTTTTGTACGAGCAAGTTCATCTTTAATAAACATTGATGCGTAATTTGCTAAATATAGCGAATTATAAGTACCGTTTGGAGATCTTAAACCTATAAACAAACAACCTCCTCCGCCTGTAGATTTTCTTACCGTTAAACCATAGCGCCTTACTTCTTCCGGAAGACGAGGGGTAACAAGCTGGAGCTGATTCTGAACATTTACTAAGTTCATATCAGGATCTGAACCAACTTCAAAATAAATTGTTAATTTATACATGCCGTTACTTGATTCAGAAGTCATATACAGCATGTTTTCAACACCATTTAACTGCAATTCAACCGGAGCAGCTATAGTAGATGTAATAACATCAGCATTTGCACCTGAATAAGTAGCGTTAACAATAACCTGCGGAGGTGTAATTGAAGGATATTCTTCTAATGGCAGTGTCGTTAAGCACAATAGTCCTGCAAGCATTATAGCTAATGAAATTACAATAGCAAACTTCGGACGTTTAACAAAGAAATTTTCTGCCATTTACTTATTTCCTCCAAGAATTCTTTTTATTTTGTTAAAAATTCTCTTAAAAATATTAGCTTTTTTAGGCTGATTAGATTGATTCTGTACTACTGTCTCAACAATTTTTACAGGAGAACCGGGAATTACCTTCTGCATTCCTGTTGTAATTATTCTGTCGCCTGTTTTAACACCTTCATATACAACCCAATTTGTGCCTACTTGCCCCATTGTTTTTATATAAGAAAGTTTTGGTTGATTTTTCTCGTCCATTATATAAACATACAGTCCTTCCTGATTTTCCATTGTTGCTGATTGAGGAACTATCGGCATATTATCTTTTTTATTAGAATATATTTTTATTTTCCCGAAATCACCTTGTAATAAAACATCATCAGGATTAGGGAATGTAGCACGTAAAGTAATTGTACCTGTTGATTCATCTATTTGGTTGTCATAAAAGTCTTGAATACCTTTATAATTATACTTTTGACCCGAACTAAATGTAAATTCAACTTCTCTTTTTACATTCGCAGAACCGTCAATTCTGTTAAGTTCAGCATAATCTTTAGATTCTATAGGGAATGTTACATACATAGGATTTGAACTGTTTATAGTAGTTAATGCACCGCTATTCATTGAAACATAGTTACCGACTGTCACATAAATAATACCTACACGACCGTCAACTGGAGCTTTAACTTTTGTATATCCTAAATTCCTTTGAGCATCTCTATATGCATTTTCCATACTTTGAACTTGCGCTCTGTAAGCATCATGTTGTGCCAAAACATTATCATAATCAGCTCTTGCTACAAAATCATTATCTACAAGTTGTTTATATCTTGCTAACTGCTTATTATAGTATTCTTGCTGAGCTCTTGCATTGTCGAGATTGCCTTTTGCCTGTCCTGCAGCATTTGAATACTGTTGAGGCTCAATTTCAAATAAAAGCTGTCCTGCTTTAACGTAGTCACCCTCTTTAAAGTAACTTTTTGTGAGATAACCGTCAATACGAGCAAGAACTTCTACCCTGTATTTTGCCATAACTCTTGCCGGAGCTTCAAATTCACGTCTTACAGGCTCAGATTTAACTGTATCTACTGTTACTGAGGGTGTTCCCATCATAGAACGTTGTTTTGCAGAGGAAGATTTGCTTATATTTGTAATAATCATTCTTCCCAATATCAAAGCAAAAACGACTGCTAATATTATTATAATATTTTTTCTCATTCTCTCTCCAAATTACATATCCAATTAAAACTTATATTTGAATTTTAGCAAAAACATAAATTATTAACAATATTTGAAGAGGTATGACTATAATAGCCTAAGCAGATAATAAAATAGTTTTATTAGTTGAGAAACAACTAAATTATTTTCTAATAACTTTTAACCTGCGATTTGGCTCATTACCTATTGATATGCTTTTTAAATTGTACTGCTCAACTAATTCATGCTGAAGTTTTCGTATATGAGTATTCTGCGCGGAAAGTTCAATCTCCGGTGCGCCTTCCAGTACTTTTTTTATTGCATTTTTTGCTTCATCCAGGGCAATTTCTGTTTCATCTTTATAATTCTGTGTAGTCTTGACATCTCCCGGTTGTATATCCAACGCATCTTTTAAAACTTTTTGTATATGTGCCATTGAGTTTGTTTTTACATAGAACACCCTTACACGGTACTCTTGAGCGCTGCTTAATATTTTTGCTCCGCCTTTAGCAAAATTTTTGTGAGCAATGACAATATCAGCATCTTCAATATTTCTTGTAATCTCAACATTTAAGTCTAAGCTTTCAATAATTTTTTCAACGATAGTTCTAGAAACTGCATATAAATAAACTTTTTTAAGAGGTTTAACCTTTTCAACATAATCCTGACGAGAGAATGAAAAATTCATTTTGTTATCTTTTTGAACGAAAATTTAATTCTGTTTTGCGTGATGATAGCCAATAATATCAGCATCTGTCCGAAAAGGGGCAGGTTCGCAGTTATAAATTCGTCAAAGAACTGTAATGTCAGAACGTATACAAAATATGTATATAGACATGTCCCGAAGTTGTTACCATTGGTTTTCAGACGGTATGCAACTCCTAATAATACTCCGTATAGAAAGGCAAAGAATGCCACTCCTGTGTTGCCGAAATCTGTGTAGAACGGACGCATCACGGTGTAGACATTAGTCCACATCGGAACAGTAACGAACTCCTGAAAAGGTGTGTGAGGGATAAAGTCGCCAGACAGCCATTTGCTGAGATAAAGATAAACGCCCCAAAGGGTATCAGAACCAAACTGGTCGGATAAATTTTGATGCAATTTGCAATAGGCAACAGGCCCCGACAGGATGTACATTCCGATGAAGTCGAACAGTGTTTCGTTCTTGCTGTAGTTGCTGTCTTCGCCCGAACGGGCAAGGTTGAAGAAGTAGAAACCGATAAGCAGGAAGAGTCCTATTACAACAATGGTTCTGACAGAGATAACCCTTCGCTCGAACAACAAGAAAATAAATG
>CADBXV010000041.1 GCA_902798645.1 uncultured bacterium | reverse complement strand
GGAGATTGATTTTATTATTTCAGTTCCCAGCTTGTTCCTTCTTTTGAATCTTTCAAAAGAATTCCTGCGTTATCCAAAGCAATTCTTATTTTATCAGCAACATCCCATTTTTTATCAGCTCTTGCCGCTTTCCTTTTTTCTATAATCTCGTCCATTGAGTTAAAGTTTTCACCAAGCTCTCTGCTTATATTTTCTAACTTACCCCTTAATTCTTCTTCACTTATCATTGTTTTTTCAAAAGTAAAGCCTAATGTTGAGGCAAGCTTGTATAAAAGAGTATAAGCATAATCAACATTTTTGTTAGCTTTGCTTGTTAAATCGAACAATACCGCCAATGCCTTTGATGTATTCAAATCATCATCCATAGCTTCAACAAATGCTTTATACTCTTCAAATTGCGTAATATCTAAATCTTCATTTACTTTTGTTTTTCGAGCATTAAGCATACGTTTTACACCTGCTTGTGCTGAAGTTAGTGCTTTATCCGAAAATTCAACCGGCATCCTGTAGTGATTTGTTAAGATAAAGAATCTTATTGTATTTGAATCGTAGTTTTTAAGCAAATCATCAATTGTTAAAAAGTTGCCTAAAGATTTAGACATTTTTTCTTTATTTATAGTTACAAACCCGTTGTGAAGCCAGTAGTTTACAAACTTACATCCGTTAGCACATTCTGATTGTGCAATCTCATTTTCGTGGTGAGGAAATATTAAATCCGCACCGCCTGCGTGGATATCTATTGTTTTACCTAAGTATTTTCTGCTCATAGCCGAACATTCAATATGCCACCCCGGACGTCCGACACCCCAAGGAGAATTGTATCCGAACTTTTCATCCTTTTTCCACAATGCAAAATCAAGCGGATCTTCTTTTTGTTCTCCGACTTCAATTCTGGCTCCGCTTTCTAATTGGTCAATCGGCTGACCTGAAAGCGAACCGTATTTACCGAATTTTTTGACTCTGAAATAAACATCACCGTCTGCTTCATAAGCAAACCCTTTATCAATTAAGTCTTTTACCATTGATATCATCTCGCCGAGAGTCTTTGTTGCAAACGGCTCTACATCAGGTTTTAAATTATTTAAAGCCTTCATTGAATCAGAAAATTTTCCGTACCAGTATTTAGAAACTTCTTCCGGTGTTTTTCCTTCTTTTTCAGCTTTTTTAAGTATTTTATCGTCAACATCCGTTACGTTTCTGCAATAAGTTACATCATATCCTTTAAACTTTAAGTATCTGTACAAAACATCCCAAGTTATATAACATCTTGCATGCCCTAAATGAGCGTTATCATAAACTGTAGGTCCGCAAACGTACATTCTTACTTTATTATCTTCTATCGGCTTAAATTCTTCAATTTGACCGTTATATGTATTATGAAGCTTCAACATAAAATCCCCTCTCTGATAGTCGCAAAATAATTCTATAATAAAAAGTAATACATGTAAATAATGCTATATTTTCTTAACAGCTTTAATTATTTATTAAAAGATATTTGCCTCCATATTTTTTAGGTTGTTAAATTTATCATCATCCCAAACTATACTGAATACTTGATATTTATTTCTTGCTAAATTTGCAATGTGGTCTAAAACACCCATTTTAGCTGACGAAACAATAATACTTTTTACATTTTTCGGTATATCTGCCAGAATTACATCTTCTTCTTTTTCTATTTCATTGAAGATTAATATTACGGGAATATCTTTAGGAATATCTGAAGTATTAATACAAACTTTTCCTTTTACTTCACCTTTTGAAATAGCCTGTTCTAAAGGTAGTCGATTATATTTTTATCTTCTTTTGTCGCAGTTTTTATAAATTTTAGAGAATTAATAACCTGCTCTATTCCGCCTTTTTCATATTTACCGCTATCTTTATAAAATATTCTATATTTATTTGTATTTACTGAAGCTTGCGTATTGTAGTATTTTCCATCATAAACCATAGGGATTTCATATTTTCCCCACCTTGTTAACATATTAAAACAGGTTCTTTCCCAATGTTTTCCTGATTGTCTGTTGAAATTACAGCAGGATAAAAATATTTACCTCTTTTTTGAACAGTAAAAAGTTTGCTTTAAAGTTTATAAATTTGTTAGTTACCCCTATTCTGTTGATTCGCATTTGGATACATACCCCTTGGGGTAAATATTAGATTAAAAGTGCAAATTTTTCAACCTCACGAAAACACATTGATTGTTTTTTTATCTTTATAATATAAATAATTAAAAATGAAAAACGCAAAACAAGCAATTTATTTAAAATTAAAAACTAAAAAAGAAAAGAATAACACAACTCATTATATAACCGTAAATTATAAAAACACTCAATTACAATTCTTAACAAAATAGTTAAATCTCAATAATAATGCTTGCATTAAGATTTTCAGCAAATATGATTAAAAAAGATGGCAGATAATGTCATTTGTTGAAAGCCGAAATAGAGGAAAAACATGGCAAAAGACGTAATAGAAATTGAAGGAAAGATATTGGAATCCATGCCAAATGCAATGTTCAGGGTTGAACTTGAAAATGGGCATGAGATTTTGGCTCATATATCAGGAAAAATTCGTAAAAACTTTATCAGAATTCTTCCGGGTGACAGAGTTAAAGTCGAGATGACACCTTATGATTTGTCAAAGGGAAGAATAACCTTCAGGCTTAAATAAAAAAGCACTAGGGCAATAGGATACTAAGGCACTAGGACTAAATAAAATATAAATAGTAATTAACATAAACGTAAAGGAAAGAATTATGAAAACAAGAACATCAGTAAAACCTATGTGCGACAAGTGCAAGGTTATCAAAAGAAAAGGCAGAGTAGCTGTAATTTGTGAAAATCCTAAGCACAAACAAAGACAAGGATAATAAAAGGCACTAGGTTACTAGGGCACTAAGGCACTAGAAACTTAGTTTATTTTCTTAATGTCATAGTGCCTTAGTATCTTAGTAGCTTTGACAAAAAACATAGTAGAAGAAATATAATAGAGGAAACAAACATGGCAAGATTAGTAGGGGTAGACTTACCTCGTAACAAAAGATTAGAAATCGCTCTTACCTATATCTACGGAATAGGACCGGCAAGAGCAAAGAAGATTCTTGAAGTAACAGGAATATCTCCTGATTTGAGAACAGATGATTTAACAGAAAACGATATTAAAGAATTAAGAAACGCTCTTTCTGAATATAATATCGAAGGTGACTTAAGACGTGAAGTTACTATGAACATCAAGCGTCTTCAAGAAATCAACTCATACAGAGGTATGAGACACAAAAGAGGACTTCCTTGCAGAGGTCAAAGAACAAAGACTAACGCAAGAACTCGTCGTGGTAAAAAGACTGCGATAGCAGGAAAGAAGAAATAGTCAAAAGGCACTAAGTTACTAGGGCACTAAGGCACTAGGAAACTTAGTAAAAATTCCTACTGCCCTAGTGCCTTAGCATCTTAGTAAATTCAACAAAATATAAATAGTAAAAATATAAAGGAACAAAAAAATGGCAAGACCAAAAACTACAAAGAAAAAAGAAAAGAAGAACGTATTGCAAGGGGTTGTACACATTCAATCTACTTTTAACAATACAATCGTAACTTCTACTGACATGCAGGGTAATGCTATTGCTTGGGCAACAGCCGGTGCTTCAGGATTCAAGGGTGCAAGAAAAGGCACACCGTTTGCAGCGCAATCTGCAGCTGAATCAGTAGCTAAAAAGTCAATAGACCAAGGTATGAAAAAAGTTGAAGTTCACATCAAAGGACCTGGTTCAGGACGTGAAACTGCAATCAGAGCAATTCAACAAGCAGGTTTGGAGATTACATTGATTAAGGATGTAACACCAATTCCTCATAACGGTTGCAGACCGCCTAAGAAAAGACGTGTATAATTACGTTGAGTCGTGCGTTAGCGCTTAAATATGGCGCTAAGGCACTAAGGTACTAAGGCTCTAAAAAGTATTTTAGTAAATTAGACCTTTAATATTTATAGTACAATGAAAGTTATATAAGATTATGATGGTTGCAAGGCTAAATGATTCTTACTGCCTTAGTGACTTAGTATCTTAGTAACTTCAACAAAACAGTCGGGGCTTGAGTTCTCGCCAAGAACACAAACCATAGATGCCCGACAAAAGAAAAGGAGAATAAAATGGCAAGATATACAGGACCAAGCAATAAGCTTTTCAGAAACAAAGGTGTTAAAGATTTATCAAACGGAAAATTAACATCTTCAATGAGACAAACAGCATCAGGACAACACGGTGCAGACAGAAAGAAACCTTCTGAATATGCTATTCACTTAAGTGAAAAACAAAAAATCAGATTTACATATTTGGTAAGCGAAAAACAATTTGCTAAGTATTACCACGAAGCTGCAAGAAGAAAAGGTGTAACAGGCACAATCTTGCTTCAAATTCTTGAATCAAGATTGGACAATGTTTTATTCAGAGCAGGCTTAGGTGTTACAAGAAAACAAACAAGACAAATCGTTAACCACGGTCACGCTTTAGTTAACGGTAAAAAGGTAGATATTCCGTCATACTTGGTAAAAGCAGGTGATGTAATTACAATAAAAGCAAGAAGCAATGACTTTCTAAAAACTGTTATGAGCGCAATAGACCTTTCCGGTGTACCTGCATGGATAACATTAGATAAAGATGCTTTGAAAATTACATTTGAAAGAATTCCTCAAAGAGAAGAATTAGACCCTGATTTTAAAGAACAACTTGTTATAGAATACTATTCAAAATAAGCTGATAGGAGAGAATAATATGGAATTAAAAATTAAAACCGTTAGCACAATGACCGGATCAGATGGTTCACAATATGGTAAATTTACTATTGAACCGTTAGAAAGAGGATTTGGAACTACTATCGGTAACGCTTTAAGAAGAGTTTTACTTTCAAGTCTTGAAGGAACTGCTGTTACTTCTTGCAGAATAGAAGGTATCACTCACGAATATACTGCAATTCCGGGTGTTTTAGAAGATGTTATTGATGTAATGTTAAACTTAAAAGGTTTAGCAATCAAGATGGATTCTAAAGAACCGCAAACATTAAGAATAGATGTTGATAAGCCCGGTGCTGTTTTAGCAAGTGACATTCAACTTCCTGCAGGTGTTAAAGTTGTTAACCCTGACTGGTTGATTTGTACAATTGCAGACGGCGGTTCTTTCCACGCTGAAATTGTTGTTGAAACAGGTAAAGGCTATGTAGCAAATGATATTCCGAGAAATGCTAAAGCAGGTGTTCCGATAGATATGTTACCTATCGATGCAACATTTATGCCTGTTAAGAGAGTCAGATATGACGTTGAAAGCGCTCGTGTAGGTGACAATATTGACTTTGATAAGTTAACATTGGAAATATGGTCTAACGGTACTGTCGACGTTACTTCAGCTTTAACTCAAGCTGCTGATTTATTGATTGAACATTTTGTTCAAATATCATCTATTGCAGGAAATACATCTCACAGAGAAATTGAAGAAAAGTTTGTTGAAGAATCTGATGAAGTTGTATCAGAAGCAACAGGCGACGAACCTTCTATAACAATTGATGAATTGGAATTATCTGTAAGAGCATATAATTGCTTAAAAAGAGCAAGTATAAATTCAATGTCTGAATTACTTAAAAAATCAGAACATGATTTATTAAATATTAAGAACTTCGGTAAAAAATCATCAGATGAAGTAATCGAAAGACTACACCACTTTGGTCTGGACTTAGCTCCAAATCCGGAGATGGACGAAAACGGTGTTGTTATAGAGTCGGCTGAATAGCTAAAAAAACACTAGAGCACTAGGATACTAAGGCTCTAGGAGCAGTTAATCTACTTTGAAAATAGAATAATGAAAATAAGGACTATGATATATTTGTCTTTAATACATTTAAGAAATAGAAATTATTTCTTAGTGCCTTAGTGCCATAGTATCCTAGTGCCTTCCAAAAATATAAATAGTAAAAGATAATAAAGGAAACAAAACAATGAGACACCAAACAAAGAAAAATACGCTTGGTAAAGCACAAGACCAAAGAAAGGCTTTGTTGCGTTCATTATGTACCGAACTTATTACTTATGGAGAAATAAAAACAACAATGGCAAGAGCAAAAGCTTTACAACCATATGCTGAAAATGTTATCTCTATGGCTAAGAAAGGTGATTTGAACTCAAGAAGACTTGCAGGTCGTTACATTTTCGATAAAGAAATCGGACAATTTATTGATACTGCAACAGGTGAAGTGTTTGAAACTAAGCAAGACGGTAAAAAATTAGCACCGCAAACAGTTTTGAGAAAATTATTCAGCGTTATCGGCGTTAAATATTCTTCTCGTAACGGTGGCTATACAAGAATCTTCAGACTTCCTCCTCGCAGAGGGGATGCTTCTGAGATGGCATTAATTCAATTGGTATAACTAAATGCGCTATGCTCTTGACGTTCAGTATAGGGGTAAAAACTATGCAGGAAGCCAGATTCAGTTTCAAAATGGCAGACCAATAGATGAACCGACTATACAAGGCGAATTAGAGAAAGCTCTTTGTACTTTGATAATCGGCGGTAAGGATACCGCAAAAAATACAAGCCGACAGGTTAAAACAATCTTCTCCGGCAGGACTGATAAAGGTGTAAACGCTTTAGGTCAAGTAGTTCATTTTGATACAGATAAAGAAATTGTTGCTTCAAATTTTATCTATCATATAAATGAAATACTTCCAGATGACATCTCAGTCAATAATTTGAGAGTTGTACCAAATTCATTTCATGCTCAAAAGTCTGCAAAGTCAAGATATTACAGATATGAACTTATTAACAGGCGCTATAAACAAGCGTTTGACGGTGATATTTTAAGAGTAAAATATGAATTGGATGTGGAGCGTATGCAAAACGCTTTGAACTTCTTGAATGGTGAACACGATTTTTCAAGTTTTAAAAGTTCCGGAACGCTAAACCCAAGCAAAGTTTGTTTTATTACAAGAGCCGAAGTCGAAAAACAAGGTGACAAAATTTTTATACATATTGAAGGAAATCGTTTTCTTTATAATATGGTAAGAACAATTGTCGGCACGCTTCTTGAGATAGAAGGACATAAGCTCCCTATAGAGCATATGAAAGAAGTCTTAGAAGCACATGACCGCCAAAAGGCGGGGCAAACAGTCAGTCCGTATGGACTTACGTTGATGAGGGTAGAATACCCTTAAATTAATTAAAGGCACTAAGGCACTAGGGCATTAAGGCACTAGGAATCTTAGTTTTAATAAGTGTAATTTTGAAAATAGTTTCTTATTGCCTTATTGCCTTATTGCCTTATTAACTTGTAACAAGAAAAATGAGGAAATAAGAAAATGTCAAATAAAACATATTCAGCAAAACCTCTTGAAGTGGAAAGAAAATGGTATCTAATCGATGCTGAAGGCGAGATTTTAGGTCGCCTTGCAGCAAGAATAGCTAACATTTTAAGAGGTAAAAATAAACCTGAATACACACCAAACGTTGATACAGGTGATTTTGTAATTGTTATAAATGCAGAAAAAGTGTTGGTTTCAGGTAACAAAGAAACAGATAAAATTTATTATCACCACACAGGTTATCCGGGTGGATTAAAAGCAGCTTCCGTAAAAGAAGTTCGTGAAAAAGATGCAACTAAGTTAATTGAAAAAGCTGTAAAAGGTATGTTACAACATAATACTTTAGGTGATACTCAATTCACTAAGTTGAAAGTTTACTGTGGTTCTGAGCACCCTCATGCTGCTCAAAAACCTATCGTTTTAGCAAAGGAGGGTAAATAATCATGGCAGACTCTAAAGAAATTATGGCTACAGGCAGAAGAAAATGCGCTATTGCAGTTGTTAAGCTTGTAAAAGGTAAAGGCAGAATTTTCGTTAACGGTAAAAAGTTAGCTGATTATATCGGCAACATGCCTTCAGTAGAAATGATGATTTACAGACCTTTAGTTCTTACTGAAAACCAAGATAAATATGACGTAAGAGTAAAAGCTGTAGGCGGCGGTATTGTTGCACAAGCGGCTGCTATCAGACATGGTATTTCAAGAGCATTACTTAAATCAAACGAAGAATACAAAAATGTTCTTAAAGCAGAAGGTCTTTTAACTCGTGATGCACGTGTTAAAGAACGTAAGAAATACGGTAGAAAAAGAGCTCGTAAGAGATTCCAATTCTCAAAGAGATAATTTTTCAAACAGTACTCAAAAAAAGAACTCCTTTTGGAGTTCTTTTTTTTACCTCTTGACTTATATTAAGATATGTAAAAATAAATCTTTTATAATAACAATTTTCAGATATCATCTGTTTTTATATTACTGAAAAATCAATATAAAGGTAAGTGTGAATGTATATAGATGCTCTGAATCGCTTTAGTGCCGCAAAAGTAAAAATTACCCCCACACAATTTAGAGGTGACAAAGTAGTTACTATTCCTGAAGACAAATCGGATACTTTGGAAATATCTTCAAAGAAAGAAAATAAAACTATTGGCATGTCTAGGGGCAAAAAGATACTTCTGGGTGTAGGCGGTATTGGTTTAGCAATATATGGTGCTCTCGTTACTCACAGAGCAGTTTCTCGTCCATCGTTAAATGCTTTGCAAAAAGATTTGTCAGAAGTATTTAAACGTAATGTATCAAAGGAAGAAATTCCGGATATGCTAAAAAAATACAAAGAGATTTTGAATATTGATGATGAAAAAGAATTTTGCGAAAAAGCTTTTAAACAAATCAAAAAAGATTACGGATATGGTGATATAAATATTCCTTTAAAATTAGATAGCTCAACACAAGGTATGATAGGCGGAGGTTGGCACGGTGACGGTGATGGCTTTATAATTTTTTATAAGACTTTAATCAAAATATGCGGCGGAAAATTTGATAAACTGACAAAAGCAAGACTTCTTGATATATTCTTCCATGAATTTCAACATGCTAAACAAACAGAATATTGCATAAGAACAAGTCCTGAGAAATACTTGGAAGCATTAACAAATGAAAAATCTGCAAATAAAAATTATATTAATGGTATAAAAATAGCATTACAATATGATGCTTTCTTAGATAGGTATGCTAAACAATTCAACATGACACGTGAAGAAACAAGAGATAAATTAATAAAAGATTTACCAATTATCGAAACAAAAGGTTATACATATTTACCGGAATATGTTGATTTATTAAATAAAGAAGCTAAGTCTACGCAAGAAAAAATGAGCGCATATTTCAGCAAATTGGAAAAATTTAAACAGGGGAGCGAAGAATACAAACAAGGTGAAAAATACATTGAAAATTACAAAAATTATATCTCACCGTTTGAAAATCTTGAGCTATACAGGACTCAAATTATAGAGAAAGATGCATATAATGCAGGTAAAATATCATATAGTATTCCTTACAGACTAAAATCTATATGGAACATTTTTGATAACAAAAAATACAATAATGGCGGACTCTGGTAAAAAAACGATATAAAAATTTTATAAAATTTTTGTAAATTCTATTGCATTCAAAAAAAAATTATAGTATAACAAAAAAGTGAAAAATTAGTATAAGACAATAGATAAGAGGATTATAGAAGTATGAACGAATATATAACAAGGGTACTTAATGATGTAGAGAAGAAAAATGCTTGTGAACCTGAATATTTACAGGCAGTTAAAGAAGTTTTATGTTCTGTAGAACATTTGGTTGAAAAACATCCTGAGTATGAAAAATTGGCAATATTAGAAAGAATGGTAGAGCCGGAAAGAATAATATCTTTCAGAGTTCCCTGGGTTAATGATAAAGGAGAAGTCATTGTAAACAGAGGCTTTAGAGTTCAATTCAGTTCTTTAATAGGACCTTATAAAGGAGGTTTGAGATTTCACCCTACGGTAAACCAAAGTATAATGAAGTTTTTAGGATTCGAACAAATCTTTAAAAATGCTTTAACAGGTCTGCCGATTGGCGGAGGTAAAGGAGGAAGCGACTTTGACCCTAAAGGCAAATCCGATAACGAAATTATGAGATTCTGCCAAAGCTTTATGACAGAACTATACAGACATATTGGTCATGACGTTGATGTACCTGCAGGCGATATCGGTGTAGGAGGCAGAGAAATCGGCTATTTATTCGGACAATATAAAAGAATTCGTGATGCATATGAAGGCGGTGTTTTAACAGGAAAATCAATTTGTTACGGAGGTTCTCTAGGAAGAACTGAAGCTACAGGATTTGGCTTAGTATTCTTTACAAGAGAGATGTTAAAAACTAAGGGTGAAACATTTAAAAATAAAACAGTTACAATATCCGGTTCGGGTAATGTTGCAATTTATGCTTGCCAAAAAGCACAAGAATACGGAGCAAACGTAGTTGCAATGTCTGATTCTAACGGCTGTATCTACGATAAGAACGGAATAGATTTATCTCTTATTAAAGATATTAAAGAAGTAAAAAGAGGAAGAATTAAAGATTATTTGAATGTTCATCCTGATGCTCAATACATGGAAAGAACAAGTGAAGATTCTCCAATCTGGACAATAAAGACTGATATAGCACTTCCATGTGCAACTCAAAATGAAGTAACATTGAATTCAGCAAAAAAACTTGTGGAAAATGGTGTATTAGCAGTAGCAGAAGGTGCAAACATGCCTTGTACGCAAGAAGCAACTGATTATCTGTTGGGAAAAGGTATTTTAGTAGGACCTGCAAAAGCTGCAAATGCCGGTGGTGTCGCAACATCTGCAATAGAGATGACACAAAATAGCATGAGATATTATTATACGTTTGATGAAGTTATCGAAAAATTGGATTGTATAATGGTTAACATATTCAATGCCTGCAAAGAAAATGCAGAAAAATACGGCTGCGCAGGTAACTATGTTGCAGGAGCAAACCTTGCTGCTTTTGAAAAGCTTGCAGAAGCAATGAAATGCCAAGGTGTTGTATAATATAACTCAAAAAATATTAATAATTGACCGTTCTTGACAAATATGTTATAATTCTTGCGTGTTTATTAGGGTGGGATAAATGAAAACAATCATTTTCCTCTGTGTAAGAAAGGAAGAATACGAGAATGGCAGAGAAGTATTCAGATGAAGATTTTGAGGCTCTTTTATCAAAGTATGATTACAAGTTTAAAAGAGGTGATATTGTTCATGGCGTTGTGTGTGCGTATGAATCAGAGGGTGCTATAGTAGATATCGGTTCAAAATGTACGGCTTTTGTCCCTTCTTATGAAGTGTCATCTGATAAGAAGGCTAAAGTAGAAGATGTTTTAGAAAAAAATACGGAGTATGAATTTTTAATAACTCAAGAAGCTGATGAGAACGGAAAATTCACACTTTCATATAAGAAAGTTGCTGCTGCCCATACTTGGACTGAGTTGGAAAAAATAAAAGAAGCTGATGAAACATTTGCTGCTAATATTACGCAGATTGTAAAAGGCGGAATAATTGTTGATATATCCGGTGTACAGGGATTTATTCCTCAAGGACAGCTATCGGCAAGAGAATCTGTTTCTAATGTAGGGGATAAAATTGATGTCAAAATATTAACTCTGGATAAAGCACAAAATAATTTAATATTGTCAAATAAAAAAGTATTCGAAACCAACATGGCTGAAACCAGAAAAAACGTATTTTCACAAGTTGAAGTAGGTCAGATTGTGAAAGGTGAAGTTGTAAGAATAACTGATTTCGGAGCTTTTGTTAATGTAGGCGGAGTTGATTGTTTACTTCCGTTATCTCAAATATCTTGGAAATGGGTAGAACATCCGACAGACTTGTTAAAAGTAGGTCAGGAAATCAATGTTGAAATTATTGACATAGATCACGAAAAACAGAGAATTAGTTTAAGTTTGAAAAATACAGAGCCTGATCCTTGGATAAAAGCAGAAGAAGAACTTAAAGAGGGAGATATAAAGAAAGGAATCGTAACAAGAGTTAAGCCTTTTGGTGCTTTTGTTGAAGTTCTTCCGGGTGTTGAGGCACTACTTCCTCAGTCTGCAGTATCTGCATATCAAAACCAAAGCGGTAAAATGTTGTCAGCAGGAGATAAAATTGATACTAAAATAGAAAAATTTAATCCTAAAGACAAGCGTATTTCACTCACTTTGCCTACTGAAGAATCAGCTAAGGAATAGGGTATTCAAGTTTATTTAAAACTGTTTTAACTGATTCAGGACAAAGTCCTACAATATTTTCAAAGCTTCCTTCAAATTTATCAAGATAATTTGGAGGAAGTTCTTGTATACCGTAACTTCCTGCTTTATCGAGAGGGGTAAATGTGTCAACGTAATAATGTATCATCTCATCTGACCATTCCGTAAATCGCACATAACTTGTTGTTGAAATAGTTACGGCTCTGTTTGTTTTTGTATTGATTGCACAAATTGAGGTTACAACCATGTGAGTTTGTCCGGACAACTCTTTTAGCATTTTATATGCGTTCTCTTTTGTGTGAGGTTTTCCCAAAATTTTGTTATGCAAAACAACAACCGTATCAGCGGCAAACACAAGTGAATTTTTATCAGAGCGCCTTACAACATCCAAACATTTTTGAGTTGCAATATCCTCTATCTTGTCATACGTAAACTCATCACTATCAAGCTTCTCATCATAATTTGAGGGAACAACTTCATACTCTAATCCCATATCCTTCATTATTTGTTTGCGTCTTGGCGAATTGGACGCAAGTATTAACTTAACCATAGCCTATCTCTTTTATATTTTATATCGTGATTCTTCTAATATCTTTAAACCTTTTTGAGTAAAGCCTGCAATTTTAAATCTGTGCTGTTCTACAACTTCTGAATTATTAAAATTTTCCAACATATAATTTATATACTTTTCAGCTTTTGATATAACTCGTTTTATAGATGTAAAAATTCCCGTTTCGAATCTTAATATTTTACCTGTATTACTATTTACTATTAAAGCATTCTTACCCATTTGCATTGTAAAATCAGGTATATTATTTTTAACTTTAGCATTATTAACAGGCTCTATAAAATATCGTATATCAGTAAATTTTACTTTTTTTCCTGTTGTTACAGATGATAGTATATCAGCACTAAAACTTGTATGAGATGAATTTTCTTCATATTTTATACTTTTTTTCATCTCTTTCAAAAGCTTTTGAGCATCTTCTCTTGCTTGTTTGGAGATATAATAATCCTTTGATTCAAAATTTATATTCGATATATGATTAACTTTCATTTTTACTCCATATTTTTTGTAAAACATGTAAAAATATTTTTTGCTTCTTTTAATATCCGTTTGTTATAAATTCTCTATTGCGGAATTTTGCGCCTATTTTTGATGCAATTTTTTCACACTCTCCAACATTAATTTTATGAACATCATCAAACCCTGATACAACACTCATACTAACTTCCATGCCGGCTTTAACACAAGAGGAAGCAAAATTTTTCATTTCTTCATAAGCATTTTCTATCTGAGGCTTACAAATCTCATTGTACTCGCTTTCATTATCAGAGTTTAAGCTTACAGAAACCGAATCTATTAACCCTTTAAATTCTTCAGCAACATTTGTTTTATAAATAGCGTTAGCATGTCCGTTAGTATTTACTCTTATCTTTATGTGAGGATAATTTTCTCTTAAGTATTCACAAAAAGCTTTCATCATATCTTTTCTTATAAATGGCTCGCCGTATCCGCAAAACACAACTTCTTTTGCAGAATTTTCATACGCTTTAAACTGCTCAATTATATCCTCTAAAGTGTAATTATCATCATGCCACATCTCACGTCCGCAAACATCATCTTTTTGAGAACGCAGACAAAAAACGCATGAGTTAGTACATGCATTCGTTAAATTTACATATACTGTAGCAGGATTTTTTTCTTTATTAATCGAATAGACTAGTGTGTACATAAATCATACCCCTGTAATTATCTTATGGATATTATACTATAAAAATATTTATGAGTTTAAGCCTGATATAATATTCTCAAACTTCATACTTCTCGATGCTTTTAAAAACAAGGTTACAGGAGGAGCAATATGAGATTTTAAATAGAGTACGGCATCTTCTATTGTACCGAAATGTGCTGTATCGCATACATTTATCGAATCTGTTATATTTTTTGATAAATTTCCTATTGAAATCACTTTGGAATTTGGATTTATATTTTTTTTGCTGTTTATATATGCACCCAATGCTCTGTGATATTTTATCTCATTTTCTCCAAGCTCTCCCATATCGCCCAATATAAGAATGTAGTCCTTGTATAATTCAAATATCGTATCAACAAAAACTCTCATTGACTCCGGATTCGCATTATAACTGTCATTAATCACATTTACCATTTTCCCGTTTATGTTTACTCCAACAGCTTCCCAGCGTTTTTCTATCGGTTTATATTTCTTTAAACCGTTTTGGATTTGTTCTGTTGTTAAACCTAATTTTATAGCTGTATTAATTGCAGAAAGTGCGTTTTCAATATTATAATCTCCGCCGACATTAAGTTCATACTCTTCATTATTGTATATAAATTTTGAATAATGAGCAGACTTTTCAAGAATAACAACATCTTTTAATGAGTAAAATATTTTTTCACCGTTATAATTAACCGTTTGTTTAATTAACTCATCATCATGAGCAATAAATACATTTATACCTTTATTTGTCCTCTGGTGAGAAACAATTTCGCATTTTGCTTTAGCAA
>CADBXV010000040.1:15431-17310 GCA_902798645.1 uncultured bacterium | reverse complement strand
CAACCTTTAGAAAATGCTTTGGGCGGTAATGTAAGACAAATATACAATCTTAAGAAAGGATTAACTCAAGAGCTTGCTAAAAAAATTGTTGCTGATATTAAAGATTCCAAGTTGAAAGTTCAGGCTTCAATTCAGGGCGAACAAGTTCGTGTAAGCGGGAAAAGCAAAGATGATTTGCAGGAAGTTATCGGACTTTTGAGAAAAAATGAGGATAAATACGATATTCCACTACAATTTACAAATTACAGATAGAGGGGATTTCCCTCACCCACACTCCTCTCACAACAGAGGCGCGGGGAGAAAGTTTTATTATGCTTAATATTGAAAACACAATAGACAGAATAAGAGAATTAATCGATAACGCTGATAATGCTCAACTGAAAGAAGAACTTGAAACTTATCACTCAGCTGACCTTGCGGATATTTTTCAGGAATTAAAACCTGACGAACGTCTTGCTTGTATTACAAATGTTAATGAAGAGCTTGCCTCTGATGTTATTGAATATTTACCTCCTCAACTTCAGGTTGAGATATTAGGTGATATTGATGAAAATTTAGCATCAAGACTCGTTTCAAAGCTTCCTCACGACGAAGCTGCCGACGTCTTAGGTAACATGGAAGAAGACGACACAGAAGCTTTCTTGGAAAACTTACCGCAAAAATTTTCATCTGATGTCAGAGAACTGTTAACCTATAACGAGGATACCGCAGGCGGTATCATGAACCCGCTTGTGTTAACCGTATATGACAACATGACTGTTCAAGAGGCTTTAGACACAATTCGTATTAAAGCTGAAAAAGATAACATGGAATTGTATTATGCCTACGTTGTTGACAAGAATTCACACCTTGTAGGTGTTTTATCTCTCAGAACGTTAATGACAACACCTGTTGATTTAAACGTATCGGACATAATGATTAAGGATTTAGTCAAAATCCACGTTGACGATTATCAAGACTACATTGCAGATGTATTTATGAAGTACCAATTCAATGCCCTGCCTGTTGTTGATTTATACAATCACTTGAAAGGTATTGTTACTTGGGATGATGTTCAAGATATCGTTGAAGAAGAAACAACAGATGAAATCTTGCAATCTTCAGGTATCGTAACAGACCTTGGTGAAGATGACGATGACATATTGACAGGAAGTATAAGACATGCTGTAAAGGCTCGTATTCCTTGGTTATTCATAACTTTGCTCGGTGAATTTATTGCGGTATCGATAACGAGCAAATACGATAAGACATTTAACGCTCTTCCTATAGTTGCAGCGTTTATGCCTCTGCTTGCAGGACTCGGTGGAAATATAGGAACACAATCCATAACACTTATGGTTCGTGGTATGTCAACAGGACAAATTACTTTAAGTTCCGGCTGGCACTATATATGGAGAGAATCAATTACAGGGTTAAGCATAGGTGCTATATTCGGTCTTCTTGTAGCTCTTGTAACTTGGGGTTGGCAAGGCCATGTACAATTAGGAATTGTGGTCGGTATTGCAATGTCATTAAATATGACAATCGCAACAATAATTGGAACTTGTACACCGTTAATTTTGAAAAAGATGGGTTTTGACCCGGCTGTCGCATCAGGTCCAGTCATTGCGACAACCATTGACGTTATAGGTTTGGCAGTTTATTTGACGCTTGTAACTTGGTATTTAGTAAGCATATAGGGGTAAATATTCTTTGGCGCAAAAATTACACCCTACAAAACTGCACCCTCTCCGATTGGCGAGGGTAAATAATAAACATATCAAAAGGTGGGCACACTTACGCTTTGCCCACCCTACGAAACTTGTAACTTGGTATTTAGTAAGCATATAGGGGTAAATAACATTTAGTGTAAAAAATTGTTATTATGTAATATTTTATT
>CADBXV010000040.1:0-15364 GCA_902798645.1 uncultured bacterium | reverse complement strand
TAATACCCCTCACCCCAACCCTCTCCCACAAGGGATGAGGAAAAAATTTTATATATTTACCCCACCAAGCTCTTGTACATCTCTAAATACTTTTTAGCACTTTCTTTCCAGCTAAAATCAGCTTCCATAGCTGACTTACGCATAGCATCAAAGGTATATTTGTCTTTATAAACCCACAATGCACAATTTATTGCGTCCTTCATAGCCCAGCCGTCATAACCCCAGAACTTAAAGCCTGTTGAGTTATCCAAAGGATATCCCGTCACGGTATCTTCCAATCCTCCTGTTGCTCTTACTATCGGAAGTGAGCCGTACCTCATTGCAATAAGTTGAGAAAGTCCGCAAGGTTCAAATTTACTCGGCATAAGGAAGAAATCGCTTCCTGCATAAATTTGGTTAGCCAAATCTCCTCTATAACCCACATAAGCTCTTATATTCGGAGTATTATTAGACAACCAAATAAACAAGTTTTCATACGATTTATCACCTGTTCCCAAGAAAATAAAATCAGCTTCAATATTGCGTAAATCGTTTTCAACCTGTCTTATCAAATCCAAACCCTTTTGATCAACAAGTCTTGATATTAAAGCAATCAAAGGTCTATCAGGGTTGTATTTAAGACCAAAGTATTCCAAAATTTTCTTTTTGTTTTCTTCTTTATTTTTCAAACTCTTTACATCATAATTTTTGACAATGTTTTTATCCGTTTTAGGATTAAACACAGAATAGTCAATACCGTTAACTATACCCAAAAGTTTATTTGTATGACCTCTAAGAGTATAATCCATACCCTCGCCGTACTCACCTGTCAAAATCTCTCTTGCATAAGTAGGTGAAACCGCAACAACTCTATCCGAATAATTAATAGCACCTTTCATCCAGTTTACTCTGCCATAATGTTCACAGCCCCATTCATTATACACAATATCTTTTCTCATATTTGCAAAATCTAATATATCCTCAAACCAAACTCCCTGATAAGCAAGGTTATGAATTTCAAATACATTTTTAGTCTTTGACCAGAATTCATCAAACTTATAGTTTGCCTTGATATATAAAGGAATCATCGCAGTATGCCAATCATTTGAATGGATAATATCAGCTCTAAAGTTCAAATCTTTTGCATATTCTAATGTCGCTAGAGAAAATGCTATATATCTTTCGTGTTCATAACGTGGATCAAGCCAGCGTGGATAAACTTCCTTAAACGGTGTAAAATACCAATCATTTTGTACAAAAAAGACATTTATATTTGTATCAGGAAGCTTTGTCATATGAAGTTTAAATTTTTGAGGAGAATATCCGCCAAAAGTAATCCACTTTTCAGAGTTTTCCAGCTCTTTTAATCCCCATTTGTTGTAATCTATACAACCATGAAGTGGCGTAAAAATTGCAATCTCTGCATCTTTTTCTAATGCTTTCGGTAAACTTCCGACAACATCAGATAATCCTCCTGCTTTTGAAAATGGGGCAACTTCACCTGCTGCGAATAAAATCTTCATTTGAACTCCTTTGCCGTTGGGCAGGTATGCCCAACCTACTCTCTCTCTTTTGTAAATTGTAACCAAAAAGTCAAATTCGCTTATTGTCGGTGGGTTCGCCACCCCACGATAATATGTCTTAGACAACGATTATTGATAGCTTAACCCACCCTACGATGTTTAAGTATCCGCGTATATTTGTTCCTTCTTAATTAAACAATTTGTGACGATTAAATTATAAAATATAATCAATCCTTTTGCAATCTTTTTAAGTATCAACATTTAACGCATCATATATTCACCCCAATTCATTTACCCCTTGTTGACTTTAGGCTTAATAATTGATAGAATGGACTTTTCAAGAGGAGATTTATATGAAATATTCATCAGACGGAACGCAATACCACATAGGTTTAAAAGAAGGAGATATAGGAGAATACGTTATACTCCCCGGAGATCCTAAAAGGTGCGAAAAAATAGCCGCATACTTTGATGAACCTAAACTTGTTGCAGATAAGCGTGAGTTTGTAACCTATACAGGATTCTTAAACGGTACAAAAGTCAGTGTAACCTCAACAGGCATAGGAGGACCATCTGCATCAATTGCACTGGAAGAACTTGTTAAAGTCGGAGGAAAATATTTCATTCGTGTAGGTACCTGCGGAGGTATGCAAACTGAAGTTAAAAGCGGTGATTTGGTAATTGCAACCGGTGCAATAAGAATGGAAGGAACGTCTAAAGAGTATGCTCCGATTGAATATCCTGCAGTCGCTGATTATGATATAATTACGGCTCTTAAAAAATCGGCAGAAAGACTAAATCTTCCGCACCACTTGGGTGTTGTTCAGTGCAAAGATGCTTTTTACGGCCAGCATAATCCTGAACTCATGCCTGTAAGTTATGAACTGGAAAATAAATGGCAAGCCTGGCTGAAAATGGGATGCTTAGCCTCTGAGATGGAATCCGCTGCATTATTTATTGCAGGAAGTTTCCTTAAAGTAAAAGTCGGTTCCATATTCTTAGTAGTTGCAAATCAGGAAAGAGAAAAACTCGGACTTGAAAATCCTGTTGTACACGACACAGATTCTGCAATTAAAACAGCTATTGAAGCCGTAAAATTATTAATGGCTAACATTAAACAATAATATCACCATATTTATATATCAGATTAGAAACAATATTTTCTCTTGTCTGCTCACATAATACTTGAGAATCGTTTTTGTTTATCAAATCTATATCAATAATTTTTGCTAAATATGAAAGTCTGTTTATTCCGCGCATGGAATTGTAATTATCCATTGTAACATCTGCAGTACCTTCTCTTTCAAAGTCTAAATATATATCAAAAGTTTTTCCGTTACTATATAATGAATCCTCTTTTCCTGCATAAGTTCCCTGAATTTTTATTTGCTTTTCAGAAGTTCTTATTAAATTAACAGGCTCCTTTATTGCATAATAAGGATTTACCTTTGATGCAATTCTAAGATCCAAGTTCCGCAAAACCTGCAAATCTACATATTGTGTATTTTCTAATCTTCTACCGGCATCAAAAAGAAAAGATATAAAACCAGGAGATGTTTTCTTTAATCTATGCACAGCCTCATAACTAATCTTTAATGATTTAAAATTAGTATTTACAACATTTTGATTGGTATAGTCAGATAAAATTTTCATTTCAATCCCTAGTATTAACAGACTATAAAAAATTTTTCTTTTAGTCAAGATATTTAACGCAGGGTTGACAAATATTTTTACATATTTTATAATGACCTTGAATCGATATATTATTCATATAGGACATCGAATATGTGTAAAATTTCTCAAAAATTGAATAGATTTTGGTGGCGCAAGTTAGTTTAACTGCCCTTTTTGCCACGCTATTCAATTAAGCAATATAAACAAAATCGGCAGAATCTTTTGTCGAAAAGTTTGTATTGGAGAAAATAAAATGTCAGATAATTTAAAAATCTTAATCAACTCACTACCGAAAAAATTAAAACCTGTTGCCAGATTTCTAAGACACCAAGAAAGTGCATCAGGACTTTCTACTACAAGATATATTCAAGATGTTTCAACATGTCTTATTCCGAAAGCAGTTTTTTCAAGAAGCATAGAGGATTTAACAGAAAATACTTTTTTGGAAACCTCTGAAGAAGCTCTGATTTATCTTTCGCCAACTATATTGGGACAATATGTAGCCAGAAAAGCTTTTTCTAAAGGTTTGCCTAATAATTTAAAAAATGATGTCGCAGAAACAGGTGTAAATTTATTAAAAAAAGCAGAAAATAATATTTTGCAAAAAGAAAATAATAAAAAAATTCTACCGGTTAAAGCAGGTATCGCTCTTGCTGCAACTGCTATTCCGTTAACTGAATTTTCTTTGAATTATATTAAAAACCTGATGACTCTGAAATTATTTAACAAAAGTGATTTTAAGAACATTGCATCACTTGAAAATAATCAGGAAGATAAAGCTCAACAAGAAAAAGTTAAACAAAGTGCTAAAAAACATATATTGGGAGCTGCCGGAATTTATGCAGGGCTTCTTGGTTTTGCAGGGCTATTGGCAACCAGAGGGAAAAATTCCAAAGTATTACAAAAAATTTCAGAATTCATTATAGCCCCCGGTAATAAATTATTTCCTAAACAAGAAAAAGCTAAAAATTTCGTAAATAAATATTTTAACATTGATTTTAATAAAAGCCCAAAAGGTAAATTAGTATTGAGTAAAGGACAATTAACCACCTGTGTACTCGTAGGCGGCTGCGGATACTTTGGCGCATCAGCGGACAGAGGAAAAGAAAATCTAAAAGAAACCGCTACACGATTTCCACTTGTTGCTCTTTATGTAATTACAGGCAGCGAGCTTGTTGAAAAAGGATTTAAAAATTTCCTTAATAAAAGGGGGAAATGTAGAGATATTCTTAATGATAAAAAAGAAACTGTACCATTTGAAAATCTTGGTGATTTAGCAGAAAAACTTGCAAAAGAAAAAGGAACAACAGTTGAGCAAGAATTCAAGTCATTAGTAAAACAAAAAGGGTTAATATTCGGACTGCCTTACCTATTTGCACTGGGAATTATGGGATTCTTTGTCTCGGGAATGACAGTTCGAGCAACAAAAAAAAGATATGAAAACGAACACAAATTAAAATAACCAACCGTCAGCAAAATAGGTGCGGACAAAATTGTCCGCACCGTACATACAAAGAATTATCATAAATTGTATCAACCATCTCCTTTAGCGTTCAAGAGGCGAGTAATACTAGTTTCAATATAATCGCTCTATTTTATCACCTCGTCGACCTTATATGAAAAGTTTTTTGCTTCTTTTTTTCAAAAAAGAAGTAAATTTCATGCTATTATATCGTTATGGATTTATTTACACAACTTGAAGAAATCAACAAACAAACACCTCTTGCGGAAATTTTAAGACCAAAAACTTTGGATGAGTTTTTAGGTCAGTCAAATGTTGTTGCTCCTAATTCTCCGCTTTTGAATTTACTCAAAACTCAAAGATTATTTTCGCTTATTCTTTGGGGAACACCCGGATGCGGGAAAACAACATTAGCAAGGCTAATTGCGACTAAAGTTAACGCTCAATTTATTGAACTGTCAGCAGTAACTTCCGGTATAAAAGAGATTAAAGAAACTGTTGAAAAAGCCAGAGAAGCATTGAGAGCAGGGCAAAAAACAATTTTATTCATAGACGAAATTCACAGATACTCAAAAACTCAGCAAGACGCACTTCTTCCTCACGTCGAAAACGGAACGATATTCTTAATCGGTTCAACTACAGAAAATCCCTCGTTCCAAGTAGTACCGGCGCTTTTATCAAGAGTTCAGGTTATAAGACTTAATCCAATAAATGATATAAGCATGGCTAAAATTATTAATCGAGGATTCAAATACTTAGAAGAAAATTACCAACCGATACAATACGAAGAAGACGTTATAAAATTTATTGTAAACAATGCCAGAGGTGATGCTCGCTGCGCGCTAAACTTAGTAGAAAATGCATATTTTGCAAGTAATTTTTCTAATGACACAAGGCTTTTAACTATTGAAATATTAGAAAGCATTACTCAAAAACGCAATACAATATATTCTCAGCAAGAACATTATGACTGCGCCTCTGCTTTTCAAAAGAGCCTTAGAGGTTCTGATGCCAATGCTGCAATTTATTATCTTGCAAAAATGATTGAAGCAGGAGAAGATCCAAGATTTATTGCAAGACGTTTAATAGTATGCGCAGCGGAAGACGTGGGAATTGCAGACCCTAATGCTATGAATATTGCAGTTTCTGCCTACAGAGCAGTCGAAATAATAGGACTACCCGAAGGAAGAATTCCGCTTGCTAATGCAGTAGTCTATGTAGCAAAAGCTCCAAAATCTAATAAAGCCTGTCTTGCAATTGATTCTGCGCTTTCTGACATAGAAAGCGGTTTAGACTACCCTCCGCCAATGCACTTAAGAGATGCGCATTATAAAGATGCGGAAAAATACGGATTCGGAAAAGGATATATTTATACACACGATGCTCCTGACACAAAACAACAGTTTATGCCGGCTGAATTAATTAATAAAAAATATCTATGATATTGCATTAAGAGCAAATTCTACATCCAATGGTGTTAATTTTACTTCTTTTACCTGTTTTTTATCACAAGGCACAATAAAAGTTATTCTGTCTGATGTAGCTTTTTTATCTTTTTTCATTGTATCTATTATCAAATCACTAGAATATTTCTTATCTAAAATTTTAAATCCGTATTTTTCCAAAAGATCTATTGATAATCTATAATAAGCATAATTTATATATTCATGCTTATATGCCCAATTAAAAATAAAATATATACCATACACAACGGCTTCACCATGTGTATATTTTTTGTATTTGGTTATCGTTTCTAATGCATGACCTAAAGTATGTCCTAAATTGAGTATTTTTCTTAAACCGCATTCTTTTTCATCTTGAGAAACTACAGCAATTTTTAAATTTAAGCAATATTCTATAAGTCTTATTAATGTTAATGGTTCTCTCTGCATTATTTTTTCACAGCTTAGAGTTAAAAATTCGAACAAAAACAACGGAACGCTGTACTTGCAGCTTTCTTCTATAAAAGCATACTTCAAAACTTCACCTAACCCGGACATATACTGCTTTTCATCTAATGTCTTGAAAAAATTTATATTTATAATAACTTTTTTTGGTTGATAAAAAGTTCCAATAATATTTTTTCCTGCAGGTAAATCTATTGCCGTTTTTCCGCCAACAGAAGAATCTACAGCTGATAAAAGCGTTGTCGGAACTTGAATAAAATCAATTCCTCGCATATAAGTAGAAGCTGCAAACCCTGCGATATCACCCACTACGCCTCCACCTACCGCTATTATAACGTCATTTCTTGTTAGTCCGAGTTCAAATGCTCTATTTATTACTTTCAAATAATTTTTATAATTTTTTTCTTTTTCACCATCCGGAAATAAATAAATTTCATCATCACTAAAATTCAAATCTCCGGAATATAACTTATATACCTTCTTCGACATTACAACAAGACGTTTTTTATCTTTTGTTAGCAAATATATTTCCTGATTAAGTTTTTCAAAACCTACATCAGAAATATCTATTAAATATTCACTATTATCACTTATTTGAACTTTAAGTATTTGTCTCATTCAGTATAAACCTTACTATTTCATCTTCATTCATTTTACTTGTATCTATTGTATAATGAGCCTTCTTATAATTTTCTTCTCTTTTAGAAAGTAAATTTTCTAAGATTTGTCTTGGATTTTCATTTTGAAGCAAAGGACGAGAACTGTCTTTTGATATTCTATAATATAATATATCAAGGTCAGATTTCAAATAAAATACTTTTCCGAATTTTAAAAGGGTGGCTCTGTTATGAGGATTTTCAAATGCTCCGCCTCCGATCGAAATTATTTTATTATGTCCCACAGAACAAACCATTTGAATAACATCATATTCCAGCTTTCTAAAATAATCCTCTGAATATTTTTTAAAAATGTCTCTTATTGACATACCTTGCGTTTTTTCTATTAAACTATCAGTATCAATAAGCGTATACTCTGTTAATTTTTGTGACAGTAAATTCCCGATTGTTGTTTTTCCGCTGGCAGGCATGCCGACAAGAATAATATTACTCGACATATCGTTCCTTTATCTCTTTTAAATTATCACCACCCAGTTTCTCCAAAAGTGCATCTACAAGAATTATTGCAATTCTTGCTTCGGCAACCACAGCACAAGCCGGAACTGCACAAGTATCTGAGCGTTCAAAATGAGCACTTGCCGGTGTTTTATCATTTATGTCGATTGTAGCCAAAGCTTTACGCATTGTTGGAATTGCCTTCATTGTACCTTTAATTACAAGCGTTTCGCCATTTGTCATTCCGCCTTCTAAACCACCGGCATTATTTGTATTTCTATATACAGATTTATTTTTAACAAATAGTTCATCCTGCATCTGTGAGCCTCTTAAACTCGCTGCATCAACACCTGCTCCTACCTCAACTGCTTTTACAGCAGGTATACTCATTATTGCCTGAGCGATTCTACCATCTAATGCTCTGTCCCAATGTACATAAGAACCCAACCCTATTGGTAAATTACCATATATTACTTCAAACTTACCACCCAATGTATCACCGGCTTCGGCTGCCTCATCTATAGCATTTCTCATTCTATCTGCTGTTAAATCATCTGCACAACGGACATCCGATTTTTCAGCCTTCTCTTTAATTAATGTATATGTCTTTGGATAAAAATCCAATTTTACATTACCGATTTGAACAACATGCGAAAAACCCATTATGCCAAACTCTTTCAATATCTGTTTTGCAACAGAACCTACTGCAACCTCAATTGCAGTTTTTCTGGCGCTTGATCTTTCCAAAACATCTCTTAAATCTGTAAAATTATATTTTATAGCACCTGCATAATCAGCATGCCCGGGACGAACAGTCGTAAAGGCTTTTTCTTCTATTTTCTTTATTGTTTCCTGCGCTGGATAGTCCTGATGTTCAATATTCATTACATCAGACCAATTTTCATAGTCTTTATTTTTAATTTCTAAACATATAGGAGCACCCGTTGTTCTGCCGAATCTGACACCGGATTTTATTTCCACCGTATCTTGTTCAATTTTCATTCTTCCGCCGCGGCCGTACCCGACTTGACGACGTGCTAAATCTTCGTTTATTACAGCAGGTTTTATTCTGAATCCGGCAGGAACACCTTCTATTATCGCATTTAAGCATTTACCGTGGCTTTCACCGGATGTTAAAAATCTAAATCTATTCATAAAAATATTATATAACAAAAAAGCATTTGCCATACGACAAATGCTTTTTTGAATTATAAATATTACTAAAGATCTTTTGCACTTGGTGACATATGAATATCATGATGAATTCTTTCATCTGTATCATGCGCAGGATCTATATAGCCATATACATTACGGCAAAATCTGACAAAACGATTGTGACTTCTTTGATAAATAGGTTCTGCCGGCTGACCGCTAACCCTATTTTTTATCAATAATATTTCTTCTGCTGTTGCTTCAGAGTAACCGTTATTAATAACATAGTCAGGCTCTGTAAGTTGTTCAACAGTTACCGCTGCATTTACTTGCACACAAGCAAGTGAAAATAATGCCATAATTAATAATAAATTTCTTTTCATAACACCCATTCTTATTTAACTGAACTATACGATTTCATTATAATATTTTCCAGCGAATTAATCAAGTCCGCTTCAGGAACTCTTGCAATAATCTCTCCTTTTTTAAAAATATAACCTTCGTTAATAGCTCCGGCAATTCCAAAATCAGCATGTCTTGCTTCTCCGGGACCGTTTACAGGGCAACCCATAACCGCAATTGTAATAGGAATATCCAGATTTTTAAATCTTTCTTCTACCTGTTTTGCAAGTTTTATTAAATCTATTTGAGTTCTGCCGCAAGTTGGGCAAGATACAAAATTAATACCTTTTTTTCTTAATCCTAAAGATTTTAAAATACCATATCCTGCATGTACTTCTTCTACCGGATTTTCTGTCAAAGAAACTCTTATTGTATCGCCTATTCCCTGACTTAATAAAGATCCAATCCCAACAGAGGATTTTATTAAGCCTGATTTTAGAGTTCCAGCCTCTGTTACACCTACATGTAAAGGATAGTCTACTTTTTGAGCAATTAACTTATACGCTTCTATTGTTGTTAACACATCTGAAGATTTAAGAGAAATCTTAGTATCATAGAAATTTAAATCTTCCAGTATTTCCAAGTGCCTCATTGCACTTAGCACCATTTTCTCATGCAAAGGAACATCCAATTCCGCAAATTCCTTTTCTAAGGAACCACCATTAATACCAATCCTTATAGGAATACCATGACTTTTTGCACTTTCGACGACCTTAACTGTATGTTCACGTCTACCGATATTACCCGGATTTATCCTAAGTGCGTGAATACCGTTTTGTATACAAGTCAAAGCCAGTCTGTAATCAAAATGAATATCCGCAACAAGCGGTATAGGAGATTTTGCTGCTATATCTTTTATAGCGGAAGCAGCATCCTTATTAAGAACTGCCAGTCTTGCTATTTCACATCCGGCAGCCGCTAATTCTCCGATTTGGTCAAGTGTCTTTGCAACATCTCTTGTATCTGTATTACACATTGATTGAACACTAATGGGAGCGTCACCGCCAATTTTTATATTTCCTATTTGTATCTGTTTTGATTTTCTTCTGTTTATCATAAAATAATTGTAGCACGAAGGAACAAAATAAGGAGCAAACTATGAAAATTGCAGTAATTTCTGATATTCATGGAAATATGGAAGCGATTGATGCTGTCATGTCAGACATTGAAAAACAAAATTGCCAAAAACTTTTTGTTTTAGGTGACTATGCAATGGCAGGTCCTGAACCAAAATTTGCAGTTGAATACTTTATGCAAAAAGAAAAAGACGAAAATGTTGTTATGATACAAGGTAATACTGATGCCATGATTGTAGATTTTAACTTCGATTTATATGACTCACTGAAAGAAAAAGCTCCTGTTATGGCAGAAGCTTTAAAAGATGATGATAAAATTTTAGGCATACAGGAAAGATTATTTTTGGGAAGTTTGCCAATCCAAAAAGAAGTAAATGTAGACGGAGTTTCATTTCTTCTTGTGCATGGTTCTCCAAGGAAAAATAACGAAGACATTCTTCCGACAACACCTATAGAGGAAGTTGACAAAATGGTTGAAGAGGTTGAAGCACAGATCATTTTATGCGGGCATACTCATATTCCATGCGGATTCCAAACACAGAAGAAGAAAACTGTTATTAATGTAGGAAGCATTGGAAGACCATTCACACCTGAGCCAAAGTCTTGCTACCTAACAATTGTTGTTGAAAACGGAAAATGCTTATTTGAACACCATTTTGTTGAATATGACAACAAAAAAGCATCCGATAAACTAAAAAAACGTAATTTCTGGGGGGCGGACAGACTTGCGGAAACATTATTAAATCCTACAAAAAGACACTTTTAGGAGCGTGAAATTTGCTTAAATATATCTCTCCGATAGTTTTATTATTAATATCAAATATTTTTATGACATTTGCTTGGTACGGACATCTAAAACACAGAAACATGCCGCTTTTGATTGTAATACTTGTCAGCTGGGGAATTGCTTTTTTTGAATACTGTTTTCAAGTTCCTGCAAACAGAATCGGTTATTCCGTCTATAATGCCGCACAACTCAAAACAATTCAAGAAGTAATTACTCTTACTGTATTTGCAGTATTTTCTGTTCTCTACCTAAAAGAAGAATTCAAATGGAATTACCTTATCGGATTTTTATTTATTATACTTGCCGTATTTTTTATTTTTAAAAAGTAGTTTCCAAGCTTTTAAATCTTCTAATCAAAAAACTAAACATAATGGTGCAAAGAATTATGGAAGAAACACATAATGCAATCCAAAAACCAGTTAAATTGAGTCTATAATGCAAACCTAATAAACAGCCTAAAGGGAATGATATTACCCAATAAGAAACAATATTAGAAATCATTACAATTTTTGTTTGTTTTAAGCCTTTAAAAATTCCTGATAATGTGACTTGCAATCCGTCGAAAACCTGAAAAAAGCACAAAACATACAATATAGGAATACATACATTTATTAAATTTACATCATTTGTAAAAAATCTTGTAATAAATTCGGGGAAAAATCCTATAATAAATGCTGAACAAGCCATTACAACAGTACTTATAGCCAATCCTGTATATGCATATTTTTTCATTGAAGTATAATATTTTGCACCGTTTGTATATCCTACTTTTACAGCCAAAGCATTTGATATGGCAAGCGGAATCATGAACGCTACACTTGTAAGAGTACATAAAAGATTATGAGCAGCTGCATACACACCTGATATTCTACCCATGACTATCGCTATAATATTAAACCCTGCAAACTCTATTACAGTTGCCAGCGAAGAAGGTAAGCCGACTTTTATTAAATCTTTATAATATCCTCTTATTTTTCCGATTTTTATATCCAACTTAACAAAACAGTATACAATCAATACCAATCCCATTATATACCTTGTAATAAGACTTGCAATAGCAAGCCCTTTTACACCCAATTCAGGTATAAAACCGCACCCGAATACTAAAAGGATATTTAAACCAACATTTAAAAATATACATAATATCGTCAAAATATTTGGAAATACCACTATTTCAAATGATTGCAAGTATTCTTTTGCCATACAGTGGAGATATCCGCCAAAAGCAGCAAAAGCAGTTATAAAAAAATAATCCTTTACTAACGGAACCAGATTTGGAGAAAAACCCAGCTTATCGATAAAAGGAATAAAACTTAGTGTAACAAAGAAAACTAAAACAGAAAGAAACAGTGCAAATTTTAATGATGAATAAAAATATTCCCCTATATTTTTACCTTCTCCTCTATAATTCGAAAGAATCGCTGATATTGTACACAAAATACCGATTCCGAAAATCATAATACAATTTGTTATTGCAGTTGCAATACTTACTGCTGCAAGAGTTTCAGTAGAATGTCTGCCTGCGACTATAACATCTCCGACACCAATCATTATAAAACCGATATTTCCATATATAATCGGTATCGCCATTTTTAATATATCTTTTAAATAAAATAATCGGCCTTGCATAAAACCAATTATATCATGATATAATTAAAGAAAAATAGGGAAACTAAGGGTGAAAGTCCCTGACTGTGCCGCAACCGTTAAAGCCGGAACACCAAAAAAGAGGGTTTGAAAACCTTTATGTCAAGCTTCGATTCAAAGCTTTGGCAAACGGATTCTTCTGTTGCGGTAAAAAGTAAGAGAGGAATTATTTTTTGTCTAATTCTGTTCAAGTTGTAGCAAACATTAACAAAGCAGGAACATGCCCACATGGTGTATCTCCTGGAGCTTGCCCTATATGCTCAGGAATGGGCGGAGGTGGTGGAAGGGTTGGTGAACGTCCACAAAAACCGGGAGAAATGAGTTACCACGAATGTGCAATGATTGGTGCAATGATGAGAGCAAGAGAAGCTCAACAAAAAATGCACGAGCAAACTTTGCTACATCGAGCCGAAGCACTAAAAGCATTTGAACAAAACTTGATTAATATATCGCAAAAGTTATCTGAGTTTGTTTCCAACATACAAAAATCAATTCTGCTAAAACCTTTTGCATCTTTAATTAACAATACTGCAGTTCCCATCCTAAAAGTTGTATCTTTTTTACCGAATGTAATATTGAACATCAGCGAAAAGCTGACACAAATTAAAGAAAAATTTATTGATATTCAAGATAAACTTAATGCAATTTTTGGAGAAGCAAAAGCTTTTATAAATAAAAAAGTTGCTGAACTTGTAAGCACAATAAAATCTAAGTTTGAAGGATTGTTTAAAATTTTCAAACGTAACAATACAAAAGATGACGAAACAAAAATTGATGAGGATAAAAAGATTTTTAGACTAAAAACATTTATACAAAAAATATTAGGTAAAAAACATAAAGATTAAAATAAGCCCATATTCCTTCCTATAGAGGAGGGGTAGGGAGAGGGTAAAAAATGATTCAAAAAATAAATCAGGACCTTGAAAGTTCAAGACAACAAAAAAACATGACAAATACTCAAAAACGCAATAACTACTTTGTAAAAGAAGGTGTTATTGTAAATTCCTATGTAAAAGATCCTAATCTTTCACTTGATGAAACATATGATTCACTGGTTATATCAAAAAACAAAATAGAATTACCATACAAACTTAAAGAAAAAGATAAACCTGCCATGAATCCTCTATTACCTATATGCGGAATAACAATTGGTATTATGGGACTTTTAGGAGGTTTTACCGGCATGATGAAAAAATTTTCTAAAGGAAAGTTAGAATCCTCAAAAGAATATTTGCTCCCTGGTATTACAAGAAATCATTGTATTAATGATGAAATACACCAAAGTATTTTCTCAATGATTCAATCTCCAAACAGAAAAACTATTCTTGCTTCTATGGGTGTAATTACACTTGGAGCAATGGCTTTTATGGGTAAAATTTTTATTGATGGTTTTAAAGAAATTTGGGTTAAACAACAAGAAGCTGACATACAAAAAAATTTACAAGAAAATTTGATTGCGGTAGAAACACAAAGTTTTTCAGGAAAATTACAAATCATCAGAAGTATGTTGTCTTCAAAAGCAAAAATATTTACTGATGAATTAACTTTTAAGAGTTTTAAAAATTCCCAATCATCTGCAAGAAATCAACAAGAAAAAGGGAAAAACTCAATTGACAAAAACATGTTTATTTTTGGTACATTTACGCTTGCCTCCATATTAGGACTGGGGTACCTTACATCACATAATATAAGAAAAAGTGATGAATTTATAAAAAAAGGAATTAAAAATACGAAAACGGGAATTGACTTGGTTATAGAAGAATTTAATTCAGGCAAACCTATAAATAAGCTTGAAGGACACAATGGAGAAGTCCTGTCTGGAAAAGACGCTTATAAACTTCTTATTGAAAACATGCTTGAATCAATTTATGCAAAACCTGAAGATATTGAAACTTATATAAGTAAGCTAAATTTACCGAAAAAAGAAAAAGATGAATTTATCAGACATCTAAAAGAAACAATGAATCAGGCTACAGAAAAAGTTAATCCTATGATGGGAGGTTCAGGAAGAAATAAAATAACTTACTTTTCACATGTCAACGACTATCTTTCATTCTTTTATGATTGGCTTATGAATCCTAAAAATCCACAGTTTAAAAATTTATTTTTTGGAATCGCAGGAATTTCTGCACTCGCATACGGAGGAAAGGCTGCAGCGGAAGCAATTAAAGAAGTTCAAGTGAAGAAATACTCTGCTGATATCGAACTTAATTTACAAAAAAGACTTGTCGCTACTGAGTTAAGAAATTTTAAAGCAAAAAAGGACTCTGCAATTGAGCCTTTGTATAAAGAATTTGAAATTCAAAAACAGCAAGGTAAATCTCCAGAAGAACTAAAAGTCATGGCTGACAACATTCTTTTTGAAATTAAAAACGGTCCGCCTTTTGTATATTCTTAATGCAATTAACAATACATCAAAAATATATTTTGGTACAAAAAGTTAATGTCAGGTAAAACCTGACCTACAGTGTTCAATAAACTAAAATTGCAAAAGACAAAAAATTAAAACTTAAAGGGGGTTTGGGGCATAATGAAGTGAGCAATCAATGTAGGTGAGACGATAACAAAGCAAGTGCTGTTTGAGGAACAGGCGGGCGGTAAATGTTTGTTTTACAATGATTAATTGCTTTTACTTTTAATAGT
>CADBXV010000039.1:2484-17893 GCA_902798645.1 uncultured bacterium | reverse complement strand
TCTTTGGAAGTCCGACAACTATTTTTTCCACATGATTTTCTTTTGCAATTCTTTGAATTTCTTCAAGCGCTTTTTCTTCCGGCTGTCTTTGAATACATGAATGCGGTGTTGCTATTACATGTAAAAAATCGCTCAAAGCTACACCTATCCGTTTTGTTCCTACATCAAGAGCCATTATTTTATACATTATCAACCCACCTTGCCTCAATGCTTGATATAATCAAATCTAATTGAAGCAGTTTAAAATCGTCGTTTTCTGGTTGTTTTTTTCGTTCAAATGCGCTTTTTGTCTTTTGCTTATTCTTTAAGATATATCTTAAACCGACATAGTATTCATAAATACTTTTACGAACAATATTTGTAAGGAACTGATAGTTTGTACCCAAAGAATAGAATATCTGTGCAAGCTCCATATCACCTTTTGTATATCTTAAATATGCGGCAAGATTAAATGTTACAAGTTTATATGCAAGCTCAGGCGCTGTATAAATTTCATCAAAATGATCCGCAATAAATTTATCCGCATCAACATTAAAATTACTTTTTTTATACTCTTGTGAAAGTTTTTCAATAAAAGCTCCGAAAGTTTCCGAGGTAATCTCATCAAAAAACCAGTTTTGAACATAGTCACTAAGACACAAATTATCAATATCTTTTTGATTAAGTTCTTTTTTCTCAATATTAATATCCGGACGTTCCTCACCTATATCAAGCATTATACTTTGCCAGCAAATATATTCATACGGAATAGGTTCACCATTTGTATGAGAATTTTCTTCAGCCTGATTAAGTATATATTTAACAACTTCAGGCTTCACCTCATATCGTTCTTGATAGTTATAAAATTTATCCACTATTCTGTAAAAATCCTGTTCCGTCATAGTATGGAAACCAAAAGAATCTAATATACCATATCTGGGGTTTACAACAATTGCAAGGAATTGCAGAGAAGAATTTTCCCTTTTTCTTGAGAAAATTATTGCCATGTTACCATGTCCATCCGGAAATGAAACATATGTTTTATAAGGTTTTGACTCTTTAAGAATATTTTTGTAAAAGTCTTCTGTATTATCTACACGAATTCCTGACATTTTAAGTTCGGACAGAGCCTTATTCATCCTGCTTGATAGAGAGTTTGGAGCATAAGATTTTGCATTTTCTATTGCGTGATAAGCAAGCTGTGATTTTGAACGTCCAAGTATTTCAAGCGCTGTAAACCCTACTTCCGTATTCATGTAATATAAAAAAACAGGTATAAGAATGTTTGCCAAACTGTCATAGTCATAATCGTCTTCCAAAGACTTAATTAGAACTATTTTGTCGCTGTCCGAAAGAGCATTTAAAAAATCCATAAAATCAATTTGCGCTTCAGGGTTCATAATCGCAGTTTCTAAAAGCTGCTTTGTTTCTTCATTAATAAGTTCGTTAAATTGCTCAAAATATCCGCTTATTACATCATAGTCAACTTTATTTCCCAAATCCTTAAGCATGTTAAAAGCTACCATTTTTACATGATCATTATATTCGGGAGCTTTTATAACATCCCACAACTCGTCAGAAAGCATGTCTTTATCAATAAGTTCCGTTAAAAGCCAGCAAACAAGCATTGCTTTTTGTTCAGGAGCAGTTATAAGCTCACGTATTAAAATTTCCATTACAGCTTTTTTATCTTCTATATTCCTTAAATCGGTAATTAAAGCTGCATCAGGTCTTGCTGTAGTACTAAGCGCAGTAAGTGTTGCTAAAATCTCTGCTTTTATTTGAATTTTATTCATATAACTCCATATTCTCTATCTAAACGGTAAATTTTATATTCTGATTTTACCCTAAAACCCTTTATTTATCAAGTAGTTATGCAGGATGTAAAGAAGATTTTAAGATGATATTAAGATTATGCAAAGAAATCCGATTTTGGACAAAATTTAGTCTATAATAAAATTGCAAACAGGAAATACATAAAAGGAGAAAAAGATGTCAACAGTTACTGAAATTCTTAACAAGTTAGAAACAGCAGATAATACAACAAAAAATCAATTAGAAAATATCTTGGTAGATAAAGGTTCTGATGCAGTTCCGGAACTTGTTAAACAACTTCAAACTGTAAGAGGAATTAAAAGAGGTGTTGCCGCTATGACACTTATCAGAATTGGTGAAGCTTCTGTTGAATATCTTAAAAAAGCTGCAAGCTGCAACAAAGATTTTGAATGGGTTGCTAAATATTTAATCTCCGAAATCCAAGGCGTAGCAGCATAAGAAAGATTTTATAATAAATAAAAATCCTCCTATATACAGGGGGATTTTTTTATGGGTTAATAAATAATATAAAAACAGGTAAAATAAAATTGTAGGTCAGGTTATGCCTGACAAAACTTAGGAACTAAATGCCAGAAAAAGTTAAGGTAACATTATATACAGACGGAGCTTGCAGCGGAAACCCCGGTAAGGGCGGGTACGGAGCAATATTGGTTTATATTGACTCTAACGGGAATAAACACGAAAAAGAATTTTCTGCAGGATACAAGTATGTTACAAATAATCAAATGGAATTACTAGCCGTTATTGTTGGGTTTGAGGCTCTAAAAAGGCCTGCAAATGTCACTGTTGTATCAGATAGCAAATATGTTTGTGATGCTTTTAATCAAAAATGGATTGACGGTTGGGTTAAGAAAAATTGGAAGAATGTCAAAAACATTGAATTGTGGCAAAGACTTCTGAAAGCTATGCAAGGACATGACGCAAATTTTGAATGGGTAAAAGGACATGCAGGACACCCTTATAACGAAAGATGCGACCAGCTTGGAGTAAATGCGTATAAACAGGATAATTTGTTAGAAAAAATCTGATTTTATAAGTTGCTTATGGTATAATACTCATACTAGAAGGAGGGAAGTGTATGAAAAAATTATTAGCAATTGTTTTTATGTCAGCATTTATGCTCGGAGCTGTAGCAGCAACTACAGATGCTGATTTAACCCCAAAAGAACAAATTATAAAACAAATTCTTCAAAAAAAATATAACTATGATGCAACAGGAATTTTGAAAGCCGTAAAAAACGGTGACAAGGATGCTATAAGCTTATTTATTGCATCAGGATATGACCCGAACACAACTATTTTAAAATTGCCTGCAATCTATTGGGCAATAAAGCTGAAAAAATCAGAGATTGTCGATAAATTGTTAGCCGCAGGTGTTGATCCTAATCAAGAGATTAACGGAAAATCTTTAATGGCGCTTGCTATTTCTAATCAAGACTTAAATACCGTAAAAGTTCTGCTAAAACATGGAGCAAGAGTTGACGATATGAGTGCTGGAAAAAGTCTTTTAGCCTTGGCTCTTTCTAAAAAAAGTGACGAAATCTCAAATATTCTTATAAAAGCAGGAGCAAAAGTTGATGACGAAGCTTTGCAAAAAGCTTTGAAACTTAATAACAGTACGCTTAAAGATTTGATATTAACTAACTATAAGAAACAATAAGTTATTGTCAGGTATAACCTGACCTACACAGATATAAATATGAAAGGTAAATATGAACGATTGTATATTTTGTAAGATTATAAATGGCGATTTTGATACAGAATTTGTTTACGAAAACGAATACGCAGTAGTATTTAAAGACATTAATCCTAAAGCGGACATTCATCTTCTAGTTGTTCCTAAACTTCACGTTGAATCACTCAATGAGCTTGACGACGAAGCATTGTTAGGCAAATTAATGATGACAGTAAAAGAAGTTACAAAACAACAAGGAATAAAATCATATAAAACAGTAATTAATACAGGCAAAGAAGCCGGACAGGAGGTTTTTCACCTGCATATACATATTTTAAGTGGTGATATTAAGTTTTAGTAGGTCAGGTTTACCAACCCGACAAAACGAAAGGATATAAAATGGTACAAACAGTAGTTTTACAAGGTGTAGATAAAGAACAAAATATTTATAAAGAAATAACCCCGGGGGGATATGGAATTGCAATCAAAACAAAAGACATTTTGTTTTCTGAGAAGTCTAAATTCCAAAAAGTTGAAATTTTTGATACTGATTCAAAATTAGGCAGAGTATTGACTCTTGATGATTTAATGATGACAACTGAAGGGGATGAATTTCATTATCACGAAATGATTGCTCATATTCCGATGATGCAGCACCCAAATCCAAAAACAGTTCTTGTAATAGGCGGAGGTGACGGAGGTACTGTTAGAGAAGTTCTTAAGCACGATACTGTTGAAAAAGTTGTACTCTGTGAAATAGATGGCATGGTTATTGATGCATGTAAAAAATACCTTCCGACTATTGCTTGTGAACTTGATAACCCAAAGTGTGAAATATTAGTTGAAGATGCTATTGAATATATTAAAGACAAAGAAAATATGTTTGATATTGTACTTATTGATTCAACTGATCCTATGGGCCCAGGGGAAGGCTTGTTTACGGATGAATTTTACACTAACGTAAAACGCTCAATGAAAAAAGGCGGAATTATGGTTGCACAATCCGAATCTCCTTTTACGAACAAAGAAGAAATTAAAAAAATGTACACGCAATTAAAAAGAGTATTTCCTATTGTTTCAACTTATACCTCTAATATTCCGACATACCCAGGCGGATATTGGGCTTGGGCATTTTGTTCAGAAGATGTTAAACCACTTTCTTATTATGATGAAAGACGTGGTGAAGCAATTACAAAAACTTGCAAAATCTATAACAAAGAATACCACAATGCAAGATTTGCTCTTCCAAATTATTTAAAAGAATTGTTGTAGTGGTAAATGTTACTATAAACAATTTTTCTCAAAATTAGAACGATTGCAAAAGAAAAAGTTGCTAACTTTTTGTCAGCAACATTAAATAAACACGAGGATATTAAGAGAGAGTATAAAAAGTCTTGTTTAAAAAGGATCTTAGGTTATACACCATATCCTTTAATTTTGGTTATGTTTTTGTGTTTCCATCTTTCTGCAGGATTTGCTTTTTCTTTTATCCCTGCCTTACATATATATAAAGTATTTTTATTTTAAGAAATTGCCTTTTTTTAAATATTTTTTTAAAATTTGTTACACTACTTAAAACTGTATACATTTTGTCTGTAAATAATATATACTAGTTATTTCCTTTTATCCAATTTAAGATTCTTCTTCCTAAAGATGGCTTAGCTGTATTCATTTTTGAAGCACCTGATTTTTCCCAATTTTCATTCTCTGCATGCTGTTTTACAGCTTTTTGTAAATCTTTCATTGTTATTGGAGAACCCGGTTTCCTATCTTTTGCTTCTGATATAATTCTTGCTTTTTCCAGTATGTAGTTATAATCCCTGAATGATGCATGGTGTTTTTCTTTTGTAATGTATTCACATAATTTATCCAAATCAGAGTTCTTTATATCTTTAAGACTCTTTTCTACCAATTCATCAGGTAATTTTGAATAATGCCCCACAAATGCCTGTTTTATTTGTTCTTTTGTCGGCAAAGGAACATTAATCTTTGTCGGAAATCTGTTTAAGATTGCATCATCAAGAAGCATATTTAAAGGTTTATCTTTTGCTGCTTTATTTGTAGCTGCAATAACTTGTATGTTTTCAACACTTGTCAAATCCAATAACTTGGTTTTGAAAGCATTTTGGAAACTTTCCGTCATAGATGAATTACTGCTGGTATCTTTTCTTGCAATAGAGTCAAACTCGTCTAAGAATACAACAAATTTTTTATTCGGATTTTCTTTTGCTTCTTTTATAACATTTTCAACAAAACCGATAATATTATTTTCTGTTTGACCATTGAACATTCCTTTAAATTTAAGAACGTCCATCATTACTAATTTTGAATCCGGAAAAAGTTTTTGCAAATATTTAGTTAAAGCGTATACATAAGCATTTTTACCACCGCCCGGCTCACCATAAAGCATTATACCGCTTCCGCCTTCGCCGCCTTTTTTCTTAAGCCATTCCGCACGTTCAATTGTTGTTTTCAAATCTTCGACAACTTTTTTCATCTCATCACTTAAAAACAATTCTTCAAATGTTTTCTCTTTTGAAACGTCCCTGAAATTAATATTCTGTACTGCTTTAGACATCTTATCCAATGCTGCACGTCCGCCCCTGAATGTTCCGTATAAACTTAATAAAAGCTGTCCCACTAAACCTACTGCAATACCTACACTGCTGTATGCAAGAAGCTTATTCAATCGATTCTGCTGTTTTTCTTTTTTTTCAACTTGTTTATTAAGCGCCATTAAATCCAATGTATCTTCATCATAATTTACAGGAATTTCCTGAATATTATTTTTCTGATTAAATATAGAACTTGTTTGTCTGTTGTCTGCCTTAAAATTTGTTGGTGATATTGTTAACATGTGCTATTTTCCCTTTACTTTAATGAATCTAAAAATGCTTTCATTTCTATGTCGGTTACATTTAAGTTATGTTGATTATCTTTAATTGCGTTTATTATTTCTTCAAATGTAACATTTTTTCCGACTTCAGTACTTTCTGCTGCACTTCCTAAAATATCATTTAATTTTCTGAATGAAGTTGCATGCTTTTTATCTGATAAGAAGTTAGCTATCTTATTCCATCTTGAATCTTTTATATTTTTCAAAGAAGAATCTATCATATCCCTATTTGGATTATTATAGAATTTGTTAACACTTTCCAAAATTTGTTCTTTTGTCGGTAAATCTACCAAAACTTTTTGTGCAAACCTGTCAAGCATTGCCGTATCAAGAGCTTTCCCTTCAGCCATTGCAAGTTCCGGATTTATTTTTAGATTTGTCGCACCCATAACAATAATATTTTCTTCATTGGTCAACCTGTTAAAACCTTTTTTGAATGCATTTAAAATATCGTTTGAAAGTTTTGCACCGTTACCATGATCCTGCATCATTACTGAGTCAATTTCGTCTATAAATACAAACACTTTTTCATTTTTATGTTTTCTTGCATATTTTATTGCAGCTTTCATTGTTCCCAAAACATTTTGTTCAGATTCACCATGCCATTTAGAATTCATTTTGGAAATATCCATTTCCAAGAATTTAGCATTAGGAAATTCTTTAGCTATACCGTATGCAAATGTATTTTTACCTGTTCCGGGAGGACCGTAAAACAATATTGCACTACCTTTTTTACCGCCCTTTTTAATCATTTCAGCATAGTTTTTAACCCTTGTTGTGATACGATTTGCAGCTTTTCTCTGACTCACCGGCAATGCCATATCGCCGAGTTTCTTTTCTGCCGATAAATCCATAAATTCCGGCTTAAATCGCTTAAACCAGCCTGATTGATGAGCAAAAAAGCCTAATGTTGCAAGACTTGACAAAGCTATCGTACCAAGCACAAAATTACTGAAATTTTGTTGTCGCTTCGCATTTTTTCTTGCCTTTTCCTGTTCTTTTATAAAAGTATCTACCTGTTCGTTTTGACTTTGCTTTACGACATTTGTTTCTGCACGAAAGCTTACTAAATTATTTTTTTGTATCTTATTTGTTGATACAGGGTAATTTGAGATTGAATTTACTTCATTCATACACAATATTCCTTTACACACATTTAGTCTTCTAACATGTATAAAACAAATCGTTTCAAGAAATTGCCTATTATGTAACAAAATGTAACAATTTTTAAAAAATTTCTCTAAATCCCTAAAGTTTATCAAAAATTTGCCGATAACAATAATATAAAAGGGACAATAAAGGAAAGAACAATGGGCTTATCTATCCACAACATAGAATTAATGCGACAAACTCAGAGAAAAGCTGAGCTTGAGTTCAGAATTTCCATGAATGCAATGGACAAAATGTCGATTGCACGTGAACAAACAGAACTTGCACAAATTTACTACAGCAAATTAAGTGCTAAAAATATCGCATACTATGCTAACGGTAAATATAGTCAAATGAATTATTCATACTTAATGGGAAGCGGATACTCTACAGCTATGGGACTTGCAAGTAATGCTGTAGGAGCTTCTTACTATGCGTTAGGACCGCTTAAAGATAATAACTCAATGATACTGACTGATGCTTTTGGTTTAGTTGTTATGAGCGATAGTTACGCTGATGTAATTAAAAAAGTTTTAGGTTCCAACTGTATTGATGCAAGCGGAAAGGGTAGTACATTTTCATTAGATAAAATACCTGCGATGATTGCAAGTATTGCAAATTGTGATGAAGCTGATATCAAAAAAATTATAGATGACGGAGAACTGGAGTACGGATACGATGTTAAATCTACAAAATACGTATCTAAAACTACAACCGATGAATACCACGAAGGAAATGATTCTCAGACTGCGATGTATAAAAGTATAGTTAACTTTTTCTATCCGATTTTTCTGGCTGCTGCAGCTAACGGTTGGACTACGCAATACAACAAAGAAATCCAAACAAATCCGGATTATGTAAGTGATTCATTAGTTACAGGTTCACTGCAATTGGCAATTGTTAATAGCGACGGAAATTATTCTCCCGACACATCATTAACATATTTTGTAATGAGCGATTTAGTTTTGGAAAGAACTGACTCTGATGTCAGAGAAAAAGTAACTGCTTGGTACAACGCAGAAAAAGAGCGCATTAGCTTAAAAGAAGGTTTAATTGATACTGAAAACCAACAATTGTCTGGAGAATTAGAAGCTATTAAAACAGAGATGGAATCTCTTAAAGCAATGTTAGAAGATGATATGAAACCTTTTAAATGGGGTTAATATCATAATTAAATGAAGTGTAAGTATAGATAACCCAAATTTAAAGCCTGCAAATATGCAGGCCTTTTTATTTTTTATATTTTTTTATTTTTTATAAATATTTACTGTTTTGTGACAGTACTCTTAATATGAAGCTCTCTCATTTGTTGAAGTGAAGCTTCTCCGGGAGCATCTGACATTAAACACTTAGCACTTGCGTTTTTCGGGAATGCAATAACATCACGAATTGATTCAGTTCTGCACAGTAATGCCACAAGTCTGTCTAATCCGATCGCTAAACCTGCATGCGGAGGTGTACCATATTGCAATGCATTAACCATAAATCCGAATTTTTCTGTTGCTTCTTCTTCGGTTAAACCTAAAGCCTTAAATATTTTCTTTTGAACTTCACTTGAGTGAATTCTGACAGAACCGCCTCCAAGCTCTGTACCGTTATAAACGATATCATAAGCAATTGACTTAACATTACCCAAATCTCCGCTATCTAATTTGTCTAAGTCATTCAAATTCGGAGATGTGAATGGATGGTGCATTGCCATATATCTGCCTTCTTCATCTGAGTATTCAAACATCGGGAAGTCAACAACCCATAATAAGTTATGCTTACTTTCATCAATTAAGTTTAATGTTTTACCAAAATGGAGTCTTAATCTTCCCATAATATCGTAAACAAGCTTTGGTCTGTCAGCAACAAAGAAAATTATATCTCCTGCTTGTGCGCCGGCTCTTTCTTGAATTGCTTTAGCTTGGTCTTCTGTTACAAATTTAAGTACAGGTGATTTAGCAGTACCGTCTTCTTGGTAAATAATATTTGCCAAAGCTTTTGCACCAAATGAAACTGCTAATTTTGTAATATCATCAATATCTTTTCTGCTGTATTTAGCACCACCAGGAATTCTTATACCACGAACAATTCCTCCTGCTTCAAGAGTTTTCTTGACTATATCAAAATTGGATTGAAGAATAATATCGCCGATATCAAACAATTCTAAACCAAATCTTGTATCAGGTTTATCAGAACCGTATCTGTCCATTGCTTCCTGCCATGGCATTTGAATGAACGGAGGTTTTATATCAACACCTGCAGCTTTAAATGCATCAACCAGCAAGCCCTCAACAACTTCTATAACGTCTTGTTGCTGAACGAATGATAATTCCATATCAATTTGAGTAAACTCAGGCTGTCTGTCGGCACGTAAATCTTCATCTCTAAAACACTTAGCAATTTGATAATATCTTTCAATGCCGCCAACCATCAATAATTGCTTGAATATTTGCGGTGATTGCGGAAGTGCAAAGAATTTACCGGGTTGTACACGAGAAGGAACAAGGTAATCTCTTGCACCTTCCGGCGTTGTTTTAATCAAAATAGGTGTTTCAACTTCTAAAAATTCTTTATTATTTAAGTAATTTCTAACTGCTTGAACAATATTGTGTCTCACTTTCAAGTTATTAAGCATTTTTTCATTTCTTATATCAAGATAACGATATTTAAGTCTTACATCTTCAGAAACATTATCATCTCCCAGAACAAACGGAAGCACTTTTGATTCTGAAAGAATTTTAACTTCAGCAGGATACATTTCAACTTGACCTGTCGGATATTTTTCGTTGTATGTTTCTTCCGGTCTTTTTGAAATGTGACCTTTTACCTGAATAACATACTCACTTTTAACTTTTGAAAATACTTCGTGAACTTTAGGGTTAACCTGCGGATTAGCAACAAGCTGGAAAAATCCGCTTCTGTCACGAAGTTCTATAAACAAAATACCGCCCAAGTCACGTACAGTTGAAACCCAACCGCAAAGAGTAACTTCTTCATTTAAGTTTGCAAGGTTTAAGTCCCCGCAATTAACCGATTTCATACTAGTTTTCAATTTATTATCTCCCTATTTATATTCTCGCATTATATATTATTTTTACCCCAAACAGGTGTAAACGTAAAGGGGTAAAGATAAAAAATTTACTTATTAAAAGTGTTCAAACTATTATTTTAACACTAAATCTTGATTTCGACTAAAAAATCATTAAAATAATACATATGAAGAAATCTTTTTTATTATTTATTCTATCACTAATATTTTTGTTACCGGCTGATTCTGCCCCTAATAATCAAGGAGGTTATGCCGGCACACCTCCGGGATTCTATGACGATATTGATCCAAATTCTGTTGAAGACAACGTGGAAAAAAATAACTCTAATCAAAACCAAACAAAAAATTCTTCTAACCCAAATAATCTAAATAATACAAATAATTTTCATGAGTATTCAGATGATGACGGTATAATATTCCCACAACAAACAGAAACTAAAGCTACAAAAAATTATACGGAAATATATAATAACCTTGAGCCTGCAACTCATTCATATTTGCATGGGATAGATCCTGATGAGTTTTATGACGAAAAAGATGCAACATGGTCTGTTTACCCACTACTCAGACTAAATTCAGCTATCTATTTTAAAAATTTAACCATTGAACCCGGATATTACCTTTTAACTCCTCGTGAACACAAGGGTAAATGGTATATGCTATTTAAACAAAACGGAAAAGTTGTTCACATAATTCCTGTATATGACAGGGATTATACACCTGAAAAATTCTACGATGAACATATACCGAAACCAAAACTTAAACCTGCACAAAAAGTTCATATAAAAGTTTTGGAAATTGTCGGTAAAACAAAAAGTTCAAAAAGACGGGAACCAATAAAAAGTTATTTGGAAGTTAATGACCTTGATAATTACTTTATTAATATAATTATCTACTACGGCAATCATAAATATTATACGATATTTAGAACTGTAAGATTATAATAACTTATATAGAGTATTGCAAAATTTGAAATATTTTTATAAAATGTACTTGGTCTTTTAGGGAGGTAAATACATTTTTACCTCAATATATTCATGAAATAAGAAGGAGAAAAACATGAAAGAAAATCTCAAAAAGTACCTTGTAGAGTTTATCGGTACATTTTTCTTGGTATTCACTGTAGCATCCGCTGTTCTTTTTGGCGGTAATCATGGTGTAATTGCACCGTTATCAATCGGTTTTGCATTAATGATTATGGTTTATGCCGGAGGACATATCTCAGGCGGACACTATAATCCAGCCGTATCTCTTGCTGCTGCAGTCAGAGGTGCTTTAGCTTGGGCTCAATTAATTCCTTATTGGATATTCCAAGTACTCGGAGCAGCATGTGCAGCTCTTTTAGTTGCACACTATGCAGTTTTACCGGAGATTGCAGGTTGTCCGTTCTCTTGGACACAAGTAATAATTGGTGAATTCTTATTTACATTTGCTCTTTGCTATGTTGTACTTCTTGTTGCTACTTCACCTAAAACAGAAGGCAATTCATATTATGGATTGGCAATCGGTTCAACTGTTTTAGTAGGTGCTTTTGCTGTTGGCGGAATTTTCTGCCTTGGAGCATTTAATCCTGCTGTGGCAGTTGGTTTAGGGTTAATCAAATCAGCATGCTGGTTTGGTGTTGGTATGATTGCTCTTACTAACCTTATTGCAGGTATATGTGCCGCTCTTGTTTACAAATTTGTTGAAGAATAAACAATGACTTTTATAAAACGGCCGGCGATTGAAAAATCGCCGGCTGTTTGTTTATCTTAAAAGGCTATTTATATCTTTTAATTCTTCTACCTTTTTTACCAATTCATCTTCCGCTCTCATAAGCGGTGGTCTGTAGGCAAAGTCTTCTCCTTGTTTAGGAATAGAACCTTGCTTCCGTTTTATACCACGTTGTTCTGCAGACACCTCAAATCGTCTTTCTTTTCCGTTTTTATTAAATTTAAAAATTAAACTTTCGACTTTTTGATACGGATCACGTAAACGATCTGCTATCGGATAATCTACAGGAAATTTAATTTTTGATACTTCATGAATTACATCCAAATATTCATTTTTTTTGAAAATGTTAACAAAATTTTCCCATATGGTCTTTGGTTTTCCTGCTTTTATAAACTCATCAACGGCATCACTCTTATATATAGAATCGAGCAATTTTACCGGAAAGTTTTCTTCGTTTTGAATACGCAAATATCTCGCACTAAAAGAAAGATTATTGACATTATTTATTGTAGTGTTCATACTTTACCTTTCTATTTTATACAAAAAGTCTTACCTAAAGTTCTTTACTTTAAAATAAAAACCCGTAAAAATATTTTTTGCCTGTCAAAAATTAAGCATTTAATTGTTCGTTAGGTTTATTATGAGATACAGAATATCTGGATTTATAATCTTGATACTTGCTTACAAATTCCAAATCTTCATCTTTATTTCTGTGATTATATTCGTGTTTATCTAATGAGCTGTCGTAGAGTTGAATTATACTTGTTGCAATATTTCCGCAGTGTGCGGCAACACGCCTAAAATCATTTAATAAATCAGAGAACATAAAACTCAACTCTGCAGTACATAAACCATCTTTAAGCCTTTGTATATGATGGTTTTTGACTTTTCTTACAATCTTCTTAATAACTGCTTCAAGCGGTTCTACCTCACGAGCAAGTTGAACATTATCTGTTTTATACGCTTCAAAAGACATTGCAAAAATCTCAGATACAGCATGAACTATAACTTTCAATTCTTCAATAGCCTCAGACGAAAGTTTTGTGTCACCTTCTTTTATTTTTTCCGCAATTTTAAGAATATTTGTGGCATGGTCACCTATTCTTTCATAATCACCAATTACAAGAAGTAATTGAGAAATTCTATTGTTATCTTCTTCAGAAAGCTCTTTACCTGATAGTTTCAAAAGAAATGAATCTAATTTATCCTCATATGTATCAATCTTAATCTCATTTTCTCTGATTTGTTCCGCTTTCTTTTGGTGATAACTCTTTAACATTTTTGAAGCATAAACAAAGTTGTATTCAACATTTTCCGCCATCTTAATTGTTTGTCTATAAGCTTCTGATACTGCAAAAGTAGGCGCAAGCAAAAGCCTTTCATCAAGCAAAACCTGTCTTTTTTGTTCGTTCTTACCTTCCGGTATAAATTTAATCGCAAGCTTTTCAATAACTTTTGCAAACGGCAATAACATAAATGCCGTAAATATATTGTAAATAGTATGAAAAGCTGCAATTCCGAACGGATTAATATTTGTATGCATCAACGGAATGTCTATTAAAGAATTAATGACTATGAATGCAGGGAAACAAATTCCGACACTTATAATATTATAAATAACATGTATTCCTGCAACTCTTTTAGCATTAGTATTAACACCAATACTAGCCAAAACTGCAGAAATACAAGTACCTAAGTTTTGTCCTAAAATTATCGGTATTGCAATTGCCCAAGATACTGGTGTAGCAAGTGTTAAAGCTTGCAAGATACCAATTGATGCCGAGGAACTTTGAATAATCATTGTGATAATCATACCTATTGCAAATCCAAAAAGCGGATTTGTAAATGCAACCATAGCATTTCTAAATCCTTGCATTTCAGCCAATGGCGCCATTGAATCTGACATAAGCTCCATGCCAAACATTAAAATTGCAAACCCCATAAGGATTGTGCCTACATTTTTACGTTTATTTGTTTTAGATGCCATTATCAAAATTACACCGATTAATGCCAAAATAGGTGAAAAAGATTCCGGTTTTAATAATTTAAAAATAAAACCTGCACTCTCCTGAATTGCAGTTAAACTCAACATCCAAGCGGTAATCGTTGTTCCTAAATTTGCTCCTATTATAACGCTTACTGTTCTTGATAATGTCATTATTCCTGAGTTAACAAGTCCGATAAGCATTACAGTTACAGCAGATGAAGATTGAATTATTGCCGTTATAACAGCACCTAAACAAAAGCTTTTAAACGGATTAGATGTCATTTTCTTGAGCATTTGCTCTAATCTGCCGCCTGCTACCTTCTCCAATCCTGATGACATAATAGATATTCCATAAAGGAAAAATGCCAGCCCTCCGAGTAGAGTAAATATTGAAAAAATATCCATAATTCGCTATTCCTTGTATAATTCGTTGGTTATATGAAGGTTAAAATCCTTTCTCTATATTTACCCCCATATATTTTCAGTGTATCATAACTAAAAATTTTCTTCCCGAATAACAAAAAAATGTTGCGAAATATTTACAAAATGGGAATTAAATAAATTCAATGTTACAATTCTTAATAATTCGGATAAAAAAAGCAATTTTTTCATGGTTAAATACTTTATATATACATAAGAGATATTTAGCTATAAGAGAGAGAAAAAAAGATTATGACTAATGAACAAAAAAGAAGATTTACTGTAATCAGCAATGAAAAAACAGAGCAAGATAATTTCAGAAAAGAGCGAATTCGAAGCTATCAAACTAATCCGCTTAATATACAAGGTCAATCACTGAGAGAACAGCTAATGCGATTTACTAACGGTGAAGGCGGACGAAGATTTACAGTAGAGGATTTGCTGAGATCATAAAATAATTTTAAAGGGCGAAAAAGAGAAAAGAATGTAAATGCAGAAGTCATTTACCGAAGAAAAGAGAAATTAAAGTAAAAAGTTAAACGAGGTGCTAATAAACACCTCGTTTTATGTTAAAATATTTTTATGTATCAAATAAAAAACCGCATTTATTTAAATTTTGATAAAACTCAAAAAAGTGCTGTATGCAATAATTTACGTTCATTGGTAAAACAAAACCTGAGATTATCCGAACAAGAAATTCTTGACAAATTTATTGAG
>CADBXV010000039.1:0-2435 GCA_902798645.1 uncultured bacterium | reverse complement strand
GCTTAAAGCGTCAAGATTCCCATATCTGGAGGATGTAATCGATGATAACAAGTTTCTTAATGATACCGCTGATTATATAAAAGAATGCATTAAATATTATAAGTACAAAGAAAAACAAAAACCTTTATTAGAAGCTCAAAAAGCATTTGAAAAGAAAAAGCGCAAATTTATACAAGAAGTAAAAATGTCAAAAGAAGCACCTACAAAAAAACAGCTTTACTATTACGACAAATTATGTAAAAAATATTCTATAGAAAAGAAAGATACAGAAAAACTTTCAAAACTTGATTTAAGAGATGAAATAGAAAGAATTTTAGATGAACATTCAAACGATTATAAAAATGTTGACTAATGCCGGAATTGAAGAACGTGAGGCTAAAAAAGAAATAAAAATGCTTTTAGAGCATTTTTGTAATTACACAGAAAAAGATGAAATTTTAGGTCATCCCCTTACGGAAGAACATCTAAAAATTGTTGAAGGTAAGGTTAAAGCCAGATTATCAAACAGAACACCCGTTCAATACATAATAGGCGAATCGTACTTTATGGGAGAATTTTTCAAGGTTACACCTGACGTTTTAATTCCAAGACAAGAAACTGAACTATTAGTAACCAAAGCCATTGAAATAATTAAAGAAAATAATATAAAAACAGCTCTTGACATTGGTACAGGTTCAGGCTGTATTGCTTGTACAATAGCAAACAGGACAAACGCAGTTGTTTTGGGTGTTGATATTTCATCCGATGCATTAAGGATTGCGCTGGACAATGTTACAAGACTTGGAATAAATAACAGGGCTGTTTTTAGAAAATCCGATTTATTTTCTAAGATAAGAGAAGATGAAAAATTTGATATGATAATCTCAAATCCGCCTTATATCCCTATCGGAACAGAGCTTGAACCGGAAGTCAAACATGAGCCTCAGATAGCATTATTTGCAAATGAAAACGGATTAGAAATGTATAAAAAAATTATATCTGATGCTCCCAAATTTTTAAATAAAGATGGTTGGCTGATTTTTGAACTCGGAATCGGAGAAGCCGATTCGGTGAAAGCTTATATGAATAAATATTTTGAAGGTGTAAATATAATTAAAGACTTGAACGGAATTGACAGAATAATCTACGGCAGACTTATAAATAAATAACTAAGCTAATATAATTTGATGTTTTAGTGTTGACAATCAATAAAAAAAATTGTAAACTTATGTTAAGTCACTATCCAATATTATAGATTATGCAATTAAAAACCCCAAATAGAGATGAAAGATTTTTAAGCCTTAAAGGTGCTGTGCAAATTAATCACAGCAGTTTTTTCGTGTATGAAGATAAAGACGGAAGAAAATTTTTAAAAACCGGCGAAGATGAAAAACTTCATAAATCACTTGTACAAAGAATGATTGATTCAAATCCGCATATAGCAAGAATTTTAAAAAGGTTTAGAATAAAACCGCTTATTGACACAAAAACTTTAAATGAACTGACTTGCGGACATATGAATGAAACTTGCAATATCGCAGTAGGAGTATATTCACTTTTATCGGGAGATATAAAAGAACAGGTTGACAAAGCTGCTCTCAAAGAAGCTTCTATGCTTCACGATTTGGGTAAAGTTCTTATCCCGTCAAAGATATTGAATAAACCTTCAAAATTGAATATAAAAGAGCGTAAAATAATGAACATACATTCAACATTGGGATACGAACTTTTAAAAACGCAAGGCGTAAATGAAGATGTTTTAAATCTTATTAAATATCACCATCAAAATTTAAAACACACCGGATATCCGGCACTTCCCACTGAAAATACTTCATCGGATATAGGAGTACAGATTATATCCATAGCTGATAAATACAGTGCATTAAGGGAAGCAAGAGTTTATCGAAGAAGATTGTCGAGAACTGAAGCTCTATTGATTTTATACAGGGAAGTTCGGGAAGGCAAGATTATGCCTGCGATTTACAACGCATTATTTAAGTATGCGGAAATATATGACAATCAGTAACAAAAAACTCATTTTACTTTATCTTCCTTTGTAATATAATTTACTGGTAAGCGCAAAGGGCAAATATCTATTACGCTTACAATATAAAATATATTTGTACTAAACGGAAGGATAAAATATGCAAGTTTCATTGAACTGGTTAAATGAATTAGTTGATTTAAAAGATATAAATGTTGAACAAATTGCTCACGAACTTACAATGAGCGGTTTGGAAGTTGAAGAAGTAGAAGAAGTTAAACCTCAATTTACAAATATAATTACTGCAAGGATAGAAAAAATTGATGCTCACCCAAATTCTGACAGATTACATCTTGTCACTGTTAATACCGGAGATGCACTAAAAACAGTTGTATGCGGAGGCCAAAATATTGCAGTGGGACAAATAATTCCGTACGCTTCCGTCGGCAGTAAAGTTTTAGACCGCAAAACC
>CADBXV010000038.1 GCA_902798645.1 uncultured bacterium | reverse complement strand
TGCATAGATAATCCCAAGTTTTTCAAAAAATTCAATTGTGTTCATAGATGTCCTTCCCTTTCGTATCTTTCTTTAAGTTCTTTAAAAATTTCTTTTGTAGAATAATATTCTTCCTTTTTTCCTTTATTCCTTTTATTAGTTGTAGTTAGTTGTCGGTTAGCCGTAGGTTGGTCGTTGGTTAGTTGTAAGTTAGTTCTTGTGTTATTTGTCTGATAATAACTGTAATTTTTTACCGTTATTATTGAATATTGACCGGTTGATTTGATGGTTAATTCGTTGGTTAGTTTTAGATGTTTTATAGCAGTTTTTATGTTTTGAATGCTGAGTTTTAATTCCTGTGCGAGATTTGCGTAACTTGTTACAAAACTTCCGATGGGAATTTTTATACCCTGCCATTCTTTTTCTGTATAATTGGCTTTTAAAAGACAATGAATAAATAATCTTACGGTATTAGGTTCTCTGTACCACCCCCAATCCATGATGTTTCGATACAGCCGTATGTAGCCGTTATTTCTGTTTGACATTGTGTCCTCCTTTTGTTGATTGTCGATAACTGTAAAATTTTTCAGCAAAATAAGTCAGCTAATAATGCTGAAATGTATTGCTAATTATTTGGGGAAACTTCTTTGTACTAAAAAAGGGTATAGTACGCTCTGTACCCTTGGAAGATTTGTCCTACGCCACACTTAAGTTTTGTTTCTAAATCAAGTACATAATTATTATACTATATTTTCTAATATAAATAAAGTTTGTAAAGATTGCTTAATAAAAGTTACAGTTTTTGTCAGGTGGAACCTGACCTACATCTAGGTATAGTTGAAAGTTGAAAGTGAAAAGTGGAAAATTGTTTTTAAAACACCAGCAGTATTATATCTTCAATTTTCTCCTTTTTATATATTTATCATTGTAGAATGTGATTTTTGTCCGCTTTTATGGTACACATCGATTTCTTTCTTTTTGGAAAGAGACAAAGAAAGGGCAGTTTATGTATCAAACTCAACATTAATATTCTCAATCTGACTGTTATTTTACAAAATAATATGTTATAATAATTCAGTATTGGCAATTTGAGGTTTAAAAATTGGGCTTCTTTGACAGTTTAAAAAAGTACAAATCCCAGCTTGATGCCGTCGATTCTTCCGTCTACTACGGCAGTAAAACTTTGCTTGAAGTATACGAGCGCAACGCTAAACTTGAAGCGGAAATTGAGCAAAGAACAAAAGAGCTTGACCGAGCAAACAAGCAAATGCTTACTTTGCAACACATTTGGAATATGATGAATTCGTCTGAGCCGTTATCCAGCGTTCTAAATGCCATTGTTAACAGCCTGCAAGGAGAACTGGGATACGTTTACAGTTTTATAATCCAACCTCAAATAAAAGACGGAGAAAGCTATATTCAAGTAGCAGCATCGTCAAGACAAGATTTTTCGGAAAAATTTGCCAAACATTTTAACTGCAGACTTTCCGACTACAAAATGGTGTATCCTAACATTAACGGTCTTAAAGATGCAGTTATGAATAATACAATTTTTCAATCTACGAATTTGGTGGAACTGATAGGAGGATTCTTGCCCAAACTTGACAAGCAGGGCTTGGAGAAGTTCTTTAAAGATGCGGGAATGAAATCATATATATTAGTTCCTCTAATGTCTAAGGATATTCACTTCGGTTCGTTAATCGTTTTTTCATCAAGAGAGAAAATAAGCAACAACGAACTTAATTTTTTGGGTTTATTTGCAAAACAGATAGAACTTGCAATAACCATTGCAGACCTTTTCCAAGCTGTCAAAGAGCAAGCTGTAACAGACAGTATGACGGGATTATTTAACAGAAGGTACTTTGAAGAATTCATCAAAAAAGAAGCTATTCGTGCAGAAAGACAGAATCAAAACTTCTCTGTTATAAGTCTTGATTTGGATCATTTAAAACAAATTAACGATGTTTACGGTCATAATTACGGCGATATTGCAATAAAGGCTATTGCAGATGTTCTCAAGGTTAATGCCCGTTCAATTGATGTAGCAGCAAGAATGGGCGGAGAAGAATTCAACTTGATACTTCCGGGTGTAGATTCAGCAGGCGCACTTGTTGCTGCGGAACGTATAAGAAAAGCTATTGAAGGGGTAGAGCTTGATAAAATAGGACATATTACTGCCAGCATAGGTGTTGCTACTTATTTAGAACAGTCTGATGACCTTGATGAACTGCTGGAACTTGCCGATCAAGCTATGTATGAATCTAAAAGAAAAGGCAGAAACAGGGTTTCTCTCGCTCAACATTCCAAAGAAACTTCTTGGCAGGATATTGCTATCAGAACTTACATTGACATTCTTACAAAGCACAGAATTCCTGTTGAAGAAACAACTGCTAAATTGCTAACACAAAAGTTAAAAGAAATGAATTTCAGTAATGAAAAGTTATATCAAGTTGCTGATACACTCGTATCAACCTATAATCCCGATCATAATGACGGCAGTGTAAAGCAAAAAGTTCAACTTGCAACTCTTTTAGCTAAGCGCTTTGATTTATCAAAAGAACAAATTGATAAACTCAAAATCGCAGTACTTCTGTATGATATCGGGAATACAATGCTCCCCAAGGATTTGTTAAACAAAACCGGACCGCTCAGCGAAAATGATAAAGAATCAATAAAACAACACCCCGTTATTGCGGCAAGAGAAATTCTTAAACCGATATCTAACATTACTGACATAATTCCTATCATCGAAAATCACCACGAAAATTGGAACGGAACAGGATATCCCTACCATAAGTCAGGAGATGAGATTCCGATTGAATCACAAATTATACTTATTATAGATTCATATTTTGCACTGCTTGAAAATCGCCCATACAGAGATGCCCGAACAAAAGAAACTGCAATAAAAATTATTACCGGCGAGATTAACAGCAAGTGGAGCAGTAAACTTGCCCAAGAATTTATATCAATAGTCAAAAACGACTTGGATTAATTCTAAATCCGGTGAATATTTACAATTTAAAAGAAATTCAGAACGACACGCCTTTGTATCTTCTCATTCAACGTCACTGGCATAGAACCTTAATTTTGTACCGGCTGATGGGATACACGAATTTGTTGATTCGTTTTCTCTGTAACTGCTGTTAAATTTTGCTAATGCTCCGTCTTTAATCCCAAATTTTTGTTTAATTGTATAAATAGTTTCTTTACCGTTAGCCGTATATTCATAATATGCAGGTTGAGTTCTGCTAAAGAAACCGCCTTTTTTAGCTTCATAATATACCAACCTTTTTTCATTTGATTTCATCGCTTTTTCTCTTGCCGCTGCAGTTTTTGATTTATCTGCGCCTGACGGGTTACCGGAAAAATCAAATAACAATCGTTCTGCATAAAACGGATGTCTGTTTGCAGAACTTTTATAAAACGTATTTGTACTATTTTCTACTCTCAATGCCATACAATATTCTCCTTATATATATAAAGTATTTTAAGAAACAAAAATTGCTTTATTGTTAAAATTTGTATCGATATGATATAATTAGTTTTATGATAGAACTTTTAATTTTATTTGAACTTAATAAGACAGTACTGACTATGTACGGTGTATCAAAAGAGATAAGAGGAGACTTTTCCGTACTTACAACACCAAGTTACGGAACAATCAAACCTGCTCTTAGAAGGCTCGAAAACGGTGGGTTTGTAAAAACCCAAAAAACTATTTCCGAAGGCGGACGACCTTCTACTTATTATTCGATAACAAAAGAAGGAATTAATGAATTAAAGCGTCTTATCTTGGAAGAACCGCTTGAGAATCCTATTCAATTTTTACCGATGGCAAGAGTAAAGCTTGCTTGCGCTGATATATTAGAAAAAGACGAACAATTAAAAATGATTAATGCACTCAAACTCAAAGCGGAAAGCATTATTATTGACACAAAAAACATTATGACTTTCAAAGATTTATCTTATTACAAGAAAATGGTCTTTGATAATTTAATTTGTGAATATAACAATTTTATCTCGCTGTTAGAGGGATTTGAAAATGCCTGCAACAGTTAGTGACGTCATACAAGATTCAATCGCAGAAGAACTTGGATTCTCAAAGGGAGATATTCTGCTCTCTATTGACGGAGAAAAAATGCAGGATATGATTGACTACAATTTCTTATGCAAAAACGAACTTATCACGATCGAAATACAAAAAACAAACGGCGAAATTGAAGAAATTGAACTTGAAAAAGATTATGATGAAGACTTGGGGATTATTTTTGAAAGCGCAGTCTTTGATAGAGTTAAACCCTGCCTCAATAACTGTATCTTCTGTTTTGTTGCCCAGCAGCCCAAAGGTTTAAGAGATACGCTGTATGTAAAAGATGATGACTACAGGCTTTCATTCCTTCAGGGAACATATATTACAACAACAAATTTAACAGACAAAGACAAGGAAAGAATATCAAAACTGCATCTGGGACCGTTTTACATCTCTGTCCACACTACAAATCCGGAACTAAGAGTAAAAATGCTCAAAAATCCTAATGGGGGTAAAATATTAGAGAACTTAAGATGGTTCTGCAATAACGACATTCCTTTTCATACTCAAATAGTTCTTTGCCCTGACTATAATGACGGGAAAGAACTTGAAAGAACATTATCCGACCTATCCTCGCTAGGAGAATGCCTGCTCTCTGTAGCTATTGTTCCTGTCGGAATTACACAATTCAGGAATGATGAACTTAAAACAGTAGACAAAAATATTGCGATAGAAACATTAAAAATAGCTTCAAAATACAAAAAAGTTTGCTGTTCAGATGAGTTCTTTTTACTGGCAGGGGAAAAAATACCTGACAGTAAGTATTACGGGAATTTTTCACAGCTGGATGACGGTGTCGGCTCACTCAGAACAATAATGGATGATTTTGATTCATTGGATTTGCCTGATAAAACAGACAAGCCGCTGACTATCTGCTTTGCCTGTTCTGTTGCAGCTACATCCGCTTTTGAATACATTAAAGATGGCTTAAACAAAATAAAAAACCTTTCCTGTACAGTTAAATCTGTCAAATCCACGTATTGGGGCAAAAATATTACTGTAGCCGGACTTATAACATCAGAAGATTTAATCAATTCTATAAAAGATGTAAAAGCTGACTACGTAATTGTTCCTTCAATAATGCTAAAACCATACACTAATCTGTTTTTAGACGGAAATTCATTAGATTACGTAAAAGAAAAAACAGGACAAAATATAATTGTTTTTGAAGACAATTATTCGGTTTCAGAGGTATTGAACTTGTTATAAATAATACCCTCTATCGGGATATTGGCAGGAGGGTGTTCTGACCTTCTTTCCCTACGATATAAACCCACTCTCTAACACTCTCCGTTGGAGAGAGGACGTTACAAAAATTATCGACACTCTGCAAAAACCTGTAACAGTTTTAGTAAAACCAAACAATAACAAGCCTGTCTTTCTATTTTCCTCAATCTGCCGAGATACTACCTGCCGATTTCAACAGCTTTAGCTGCCATTGAACGAGAGATGTTTACAAGTGCAAGGTTTGCTTCGTAAGCTCTTTGTGCCATTACTGCATCTGCCATATCAACCATTGCGTTTACATTTGATGAGCGGATATATCCGTTTGCATCTGCATCAGGATGCCCCGGTGCGTATATTCTTTCTCCGATTGTAGGATCTTCAACACAACCGTTGAATGTTACACCGCCTTGCAAATACGGAAGCGTTCCTGTTCCGAAAACATCTTCTTTCATTGCATTCATTACACCATGAAATGAGATATCTTCACTTGCGTTTAATACAGGAATTTTACGAACATAATTTGGTGTGTCAACATTCGCAATATTCTTTGCGTGTATATCTAATCTTAAGCCGTGTGCCTTTAGAGCGTGAGCCCCGATATTCATTGCTTCCATTATACTCATAATTTACTTCCTTTCTTTTGGGAATTTTTTGTTTACTTTGTGTTTTTGTCGGCTTGGTAAAGCCGACCTATTTAGTAAAGCTGACTTGTACATATATTCCTTATGCCTTAGTATCCTATTGCCCCAGTGCCTTATTTACCGACATTAATAACTGTTTTCATCTGGGTTATTATATTTGACATTCTTCTTGTCGCAACGGTATACAACAAAGAGTTCTTTTGAATTTCGGAAAATTCTTCCGCTATATCAATTTCACCCCTTGTTCTGTCTTCCATAATTGCAGAAGGTCCAAGTTTTTCTGACAAGTGTGTTTCCAAAGGACTGTTCATTGAGCCGAGATATGAAGAAAAATCAATATCACGTCTTACGTATCCCGGTGTATCCACGTTTGCGACATTAGAACCCAATGCTCTCTGCCTTTGAGAGATTAAGTCCATCATTAAATTTGTTTTTCCTAAAGCATCTAAGCTTGTATAACTCACTTTAAATTACCTCTCTATTGTTGTAAGTTTATACCCTTACTATACATATCATTTGCAACTTTCATAAGATTCAAGCTTGCTATCATTGAAGCATTCAATCTCATCATGGTATTTAATTCATCATATATATTGACATTAGAAACTTCTACTGCATTTTGTCTTATACTGTCGGGATTTTTTACAAGCTTCGGATCGCCTGTTTCACTGTTATATACGACTTTGTTATTATGCCCTTGTTCTAGCGCTTCCGGATTGTCAAATTGCACTATAGGAATAACACCTATTTTTTCCGGAAGTGAACCGCTTTTATCAAAACACATTACGTCACCATTTGGTTTTATCTGAATTCTATATGCATTTGGCGGAATCTTAATTCCGTCACCGACCATCCAATCATCAACCGTCAAAAGATATCCGCCAGGACCAATTTTTAAAGAACCATCTCTTGTGTATTGAATTTCACCGTCTTTAGAAACAACGGGAATATATCCTTCACCATCTATAGCTATGTCATAAGGATTACTGCTTACCCTTATTGAACCTTGAAGCGTATTTTTTCTTATTGCGCCGTCAACATAGCCGTCTTCTCTTAAAAATTGCTCAAATGAAACACCTTTGTAACCAATTGTTGTATAATTAGCAAGGTTAGTTGCTATGTAACCCAGTTTATCAAACTGCATTGTTGCATTATTAACACATCTGTTTGTGACTGCTGACATATTATACATAGCTTACCTCCTAACTTACGGATCCAAGCTGGCTTATAACTTTTTGCAAATTGTTACTTTCAATTAAGAAAATTTGTCTGTTTGCATCAAAGTTATTGACTACCGGCTTAACTCTTAAAAATTCATTTTGAAGTGATACATTTGAATATTCGTTGTATCCTTGTTTAACATCAGGATTCATTACAGCCATACCGTTTGCATCTACAACACCTAAAATTCCTGCTTCAGCTAATTTATTTGTATTTTTATCATAAACACTGACTTTTCCTTGAGAATCTACAACAACTTTATCAATATTATCAGGAATTACCGGCAGTTTTATAGGCATACCTGCGTCTGACAAAACAGGAAAATCTTCTAATGATAGCAAGTTCCCGTCTTTATCAAGTTTAAATCTGCCGTCACGAGTAAGTTTTACACCGTTTGGTGTCTGAACTTGAAAATATCCTTTATTTGCGATTGCAATATCAAGCGGATTATTTGAAACCATAATACGCCCGACTTGATCGTCAATTGTTGTTGATAAACCATGTACACCAAGATACTCTGTCATTGATGAAACAACAGCTTCTTTTCGCTGAAATCCAACTTTATCAAACCCGGCTATGTTCTCATTTATCATTCCTAAAAGCTGAGTTTGTACATGCATAGCTCGTATAGAAGCTCGCATTCCGTGTTCGCAGAATCTTACACCGCCATTGATTTGCATAGTAATACCTCTTTTTATTAGATTTATCGGATAACATCGATTAACTCTTTATTATTTACCGATAAAATCATTCATTTAATGTAGTTTTACTATGTATTTAATTATGTTTTTTTTAAAGTCAAGATATTAATTACCTTAATTTATCCATTTAAAACTTCTGACATAATTATCGCCGTTTATATTACCGTTAATTTCTGCTATAAACTTACGAAAAGACTTGCTATTGAATTCAATTCCCGGTATTTTGTTAATCTTTTCCAAAAGTTTTGAATCTTTAGCCAAATCCACACCAGGAACAACATTTAAAAGTGTATTTAAAGATACATTCCCCAGAGGCCCAAACAGAGTCGATATTTTTTTGGACAACAAGCCCAAAACCTCCATCTCGGCATTTGCAGATGCAAAATTGTAACTGCCTGTAATAAATATGCTTAAATCTTTACCCTTTGATGAGATTTCTATATCATTTGTAATACCGTCTTTTATACTCATTTTTCCGTAAATCTCAGAAAAATCTCCGGTTTTAAGCGGTGTTAAAATATCAATTACACTGTTTATTGATAATCCGGTTAGTCCGCCTTTTAAAACATTTCCTGCTCTTAACAAATATTCCAAAGAACCGAGCTTGGGCATTCTGCCGTCTTTTACATCAAACATCATTGCGCCGTTCAATGTCTGCATACATTTATTAAAGTCACTTCCGACACAAGATATTTCAACTTCCCCTGTTAAATCTCCGTAGATTTGATTTCCTAAATCAAACAAAGCAATCGACATGTCATTTGCATTAATATTTTTTGCCTTGATTTTAATTCCTGCATTACTGTTGTTTAAATTATACAAAAAACTGCCGTTCAAAGTTCCGTTTGCAATATCAAAATTAAAATTGCTGATATTAAAGACTTTTTTATCTGACAAAGAAAGCTTTGCATTAACATTTTGCGCAATCAAATTTCTTAATCTTATCTCATCCGCATTAATTTTTAGGTTGTTTATTACCGTATCATTTAAATTAAATGTTCCGAATGAATCCAGTGTAGATGACTCATTTATTTGAACTGATTTTAGTTTATTGGTTATATAATTAAAATCAAGGATTTTTGTATCTACTTTAGCATTTTCAATATAATAAGGGGGAATTAATTTATTTCTTAGAGTACCCTTAAAGTTAACATCATTACCCAAAACTTCGCCATTAGAAACTATATCTATTGTCTTATCTTTAAATACAAAAGAAAGCTTTTTCATTATTATGTCCAAAAACGGAATATTTGTTTCCACAATATTAAAAGTCCCGATTAAATGAGGATTTGATAAAGATCCGTTAAACCTTAAATCAGAAGTAAATTGCCCTTGTTTAATATTAGGCTTTCTGAACAATATATTTAAAATTCTTACATCTGTCGGGTGACTGGTTTTAACCCTTAAATCTTTATACCTCAAATCGTCTTTTAATAATTCCAAACCTCCTGAAGCTTTTAACATATTTAATCTTGTCCGGCGTTTACCTTGAGAATCTATTAATTTATCATAAGAAAAATCTTTTATTTTTATAATTGTCTGTTTTAAGATATCTGCTTTAAGATTTATAATAATTGCATTTTCCACATCTCCCACTGTTGCGCCGAGATAATAAACACTGGAATCCTTTGACAGATTAATTTCTGAGTCTAAATGAAAATTATCTTTCAGACCTTTTAAATTTACATTATAAACAATATCACCTTTTAATTTTAACGGATAAATTCTGTTATTATTTATGTACTTGTCTATAAAATCCTGATTGGGCTTCGAGTTTATTGTTATATCAAAATCTTGATTTTTAAAAATATTACTAATTCCGCCGTCTATTAATATTGGCATATTATCAGCAATTAAATTGATTTTATTAAGCCCGAGAAAATGCTTTCTCAAATATATACTTCCGTTTATTATTTTTATCGGCAGATTTAAAGGAACATATATAAGTTCAATTCCGCCGATATTTGTTGAGGCATTAAAATTATTATTTGATACTTTTATGTCAGTATTTATTTTGCCCTTATTAAATTTTACATTATTTATAATATCTCTGCATTCATTCGGAATTATATTTATTTCAGCTAATAAATTTAATAAATTTAACTCAAAATCCTTTAGTAACATTCTGCCGTTAAATACCGGATTCTTTGTAATATTATCTGCTTGCAAATTTACATTGAAAGAAGATTTTGTACCTGTAAAATTACCGTTTAAATCTTTTATAACCAGCTTTCCGTTTTTTAGAATTATAGTACCTTTTGAAATATTTAATTTATTATTCTTTCCTACTTCTATTATTTTTGCGAAAAAATCAATATTTTCATATTCTATTTTATCGGTTGCACCTTTATATTTTGCATTAACATTTACAAATATATTGGCAAAGTCTTGCTTAAAAGTTTCATTGGATGATATTATATCTCTCAAATTTAATTTCGGAATACTTATATTAGCATCAGCATACTTATCATTCACTACAGCTTGTACGTTTAAAGGGGAATTGCCTATATATGACAATAAGTCGATATCCGCATTTGTGTTGTTAAAATTTATTTTACCTTTTGCACTATCTATCTTTACACCTTGCAGTTTTAATGAGTTCCCTAATAGTTCCATAAAACCTTTTACAAAGAAATTTTCATTAAATTTAGTATATTCAATATCTTTTATATTGCCATATACTTTAAGTGACACATTTACAAGACCTTTGAGATCTTCCGCTTTGGGTATCATATTTTTTATATCATTAATGATTGTAGATGTTTCAATCGCTTTATACAAATGAGCTAATTCTTGACCTTGTATTTTTACATCAAAATCAAATTTTCCTGCAAGATTGCACGTTCCGTCTATATTTATATCCCTTTTATCGACAAATCCCTTTTTAAGTTTGAATACGGCATTCTCATCATCAAAGTTTAATACTGCATCTGCATTTGTTAATATTAAATCAGGCATCTCTTTAAATTTAGCGGTTGTATCCTTAAAAATCAAATCTCCCCATACGTGCGGATTTTTTCTGTTACCCTTAATAATTATATCTATATTTCCTCTCCCTGTTATATCCATTATAGGAACAGGACCAATGACAAAATTTAATATCTCATGAAGCGGAACAACTTTATCCTCTGCAGTAGCTAAGTCCACATTTTTTGTGCTCCACACTCGCATATCAGCGTATTTTACATTATATAATTCTACACCGCCTTTAACCATAACTTTTTCGTTTTGTCCGGCAGGCACATTAACATCATAATTTAAATACTTACCTTTAAAATCTAATTTTACGGTTGCTCCTTTTGCATTTGGTATAGGTTTTGTCAACACACCATTATCTATATATATACTGCCTAATATTGAAGGCTCTAAATTATCGCCCTTTATTGATAAATTACCGATTATATTTCCGTAAAATTTGTATTTCTTTAATTTATAAGAATCTATATCTTCCGTTTTAAATATCGGTAACATACCTATAAAATCTTCTATTTTAGACTTATTTATACGTATGTTGATATCAGTTTCAGGAATCCGTTTTGCTAAATAATCAGATATTGAACCGTTTATTATCACATTTATATTTTTGGACAGAATTTGCGCATTTTTTATTAACACTTTTTTACTTGTTAAACTTATATCCGATACAACCTGCAAATTTTCGGGTAAAATTACGGATTTATCTGCATCACTCATTTTTAAAAATACATTATTAAAATCAGCATTCAAATGTTTGTTATTAAAATCTATATTGACTAGACCTTGAATATCAATCAAATCGTTCAAGTAATATTTTTTTATTATGTCGCTAAAAACTGAAATATCAAAGTTTGACACACGTATATCCATTAAACTCGTTGATAAATTATTATCTCTAGGTAAATACGTTTTTAATTTTATATCTGATACAACATTATTAACATTGATTTTACTGTCTATATCTATTTTTAAATATCGTCTGTTGAGCTTATAAAAAATTCTTTTTGCACTATATTTAATTTTCTGATTGGATTGGATATTATTTATAATTATATCCGCATTTTGTACAGAAACACTGTCACATATAAACTTTGAATTTTGAATATCAGATACTAAATCTTTGTTTATAATAATATCATTTTTCTGCTCTATATTTCCTTGTATAGATAAAAAATTTAATTCATTAATATGAATCTTGCCCGACAATAACGGCAGTATGCGTATTTTTAATTTTAAATTATCTATTTTTATATTATTACTGTCTTTTTTAGAACTGACATTAATCTCATCTGCCTTTATTAAAGCAATAGGAATGATACTCGTTTGTATACGGACATTTTTAACTTTTACATTATATTCAGTATTATATGTTAAATTTTCACATACAACAGGTACCGCTTTCGAAAAAATAAACGGTAAAACCCCTAACCAAAATATTAAAACAAATATTGTTACTAATATATATTTATATAAAATTCGTTTCATTACAGCAATAATATACAAAACTATCTCAAAAGTATATTAATCATATTCTTTAACACGTATTACCTTAATACTAAACTAAGCTTTTTCGGCTTTATAGCATCATCAATAATTGATTCTTTTGTATCAATATAAGGAGATAATTCTTTTGCTTTTGCCATATCCGAATCATAACCTTCACTATCTCCCAATCTCTGTTTAAGTTTTGCTCTTTCCATATAAGCCCTTGCATTACCCGGCTTTCTATCTATAGCCAAATCATAACAAGTTATTGCAGCATTACTTCTACCTGCTTTTTCATATAAATTTGATAAGCATACATAACCGGAAAAAGCCAAATAGTTGGCTGCCAATATCTTATCACAATAACTAAGAGCTAATTTATAATGTCCTGTATCCGCAAGCAATAGACCTGCCTTAAAATTATCATCGATACCTAATTCTTTTGCTAATATAAAGTCATTCAGCGCACCTTTTTGATCCTTATAATATAACTTCAGATTTGCTCTTTCCGCATATAAAGAACGTAACTCACTTTCTTTGTCGGCAGGAATAGCTGCAAGTGCCTTATCCATATAATACAAGGATCTTTTAGGATGTTTTGGATACATTTTTGCCATATAAACTGCTTTATTTCTTAAATGAATATATTCAGGAGGTGACTGATTAAATATTTTTGCAAACATATAATTTATATCATTTCCCCAAGAACAAATCTGTACAATTTTATTCCCCGGAATGATAAATATCCAAAATAGCAATATTACAGTAATTATCACTGCTGTAATAACTTTTGTATCATCATTATCTCTATCTTTCTTCTTCTCTAATAGCGCCATATTTATTTATACAAAAAATTAAAAAAAAAATAAAGTAAATAAAAATTTAACACATAATTTCAGTGATATTTTCAATTTGTTTAATATTTGTATTCTTTATTATATTATATGCAATTGGCGCTATTTTTTTTGTTAGTTCCGGCTGTGTATAGTATGAATCTATGAAACGGGCAAATAATTCTGACGGCTGGTTATAATACTTATTAATTTTACTTATTTTGGAATTTATTCGTTTCAACAATCTCTGTTTTGATTTTATTTGTATATAGAGTTTTTCAATATCGCCTATCGAATAATTATCAACATCATCTACAGAATAAATATTATCAAAATATTTTACTTTATCATACTTTAATAAATATTTTAAAGCTCCTTTGATATTTTTTTCTATTTTCGTATTTTTTTCTGACAATTTGAATTCCGGCTGTATTTGCTTCATTTTATTACTCAAATTCTTAAGTTCGTCAGCAACGCTCTCTTTTCTCGCAATTATCTTTGAAGCAAACTCTTTTGAAACACCATTTACTGTTACTTTTATTAATTCTTCTTTTAAATCATCATTCATATCACCAAATATAAACTCTAATGATTTAAGAGATTTGTCATAACAATAATGAATATAATGAGCATATTCATGCAAAATTGTCGAAATTACGCTGTCTTCCGAAAGGTTTTTTGCAACATCAATTCGATAATTGTCAAAAGAGTGCATAAAAAAACCATTATGTCCTCTTGCTTTATTTTTTCCGATATTTACACTTATACCCAAAGATGTTAAATATTCTTTTAATTTTAAGATTCTGTCTCTCGTACTAACCATTTTAAATAATCTTCACTGCAATCTACCACCGGCAATGCGATAATCTCAGGTACGGAATATGAATGCATATCCTCTATCACCAACTTAATTTTTCCGTAATTTGCTCTGCGAGTTTTTATCATCAATAAAATCTCTTTTTCTTCGTTTATTTCACCCTCCCAAGAAAATGTTGAACGCACATTTTCAATCTGACTTACGCAAGCTGCCAACTTATGTTTCATCAATACTTTTGTTATATCTTTTGCCAATTTCTTATCCGGAACTGTGCAATAAATTACTATTATATCCATTCTATCTCCTTTACATTCTGAATATTTTCCCCGGATTAAGTATATTATTCGGGTCAAACAAACTCTTTATACTTCTCATATAATCTATAGCTTTTGCATCAATTATTTTATCTATATATGATATCTTTTCTATACCGACACCGTGTTCGGCTGAAATTGTTCCGTTTAGTGATATCGCCAAAGAATATATCTCGCTTTTTGCATCCATTAAATTCTTATATTCTTCATCATTTTCCAAATTCAAAGCAATCTGCGGATGCACGTTGCCGTCACCTACATGACCGACTATACATACCTGAAGATTATATTTTTTGCATATATCCCTACAACCGCACACCATTTTTGAGAGAGAAGTTCTTGGCACTATAACATCATCCGTAACTACATCCGGAGCAAGTTTCGCCGTTGCTCCGTAACTTGCTCTCCTTGCAGTCCATACAGATTCCATTTCATCTTTATTAAACACAGAAACAACATCTGATGCTCTTGATTCTCGCAATGCTTTTTCTACACGATTTATTTGAGTACCGATTGACGATGAAAAACCGTCTACCTCTATTAAAAGCAAACATTCTTTTTCTGTTTTTAATCCGCAAGGATAAAATTTTTCAACTGTATTAATCGCATTTTTATCCATAAAATCTATTGTTGCCGGAAAAATTCTTTCTTGTATTATTCCGTTTACACCATTTACTGCATCTTCTATAGTATCAAAATATGCCGTAACAAGAGCATTATTCTCGGGCTTTGGTATAAGTTTTAATTCTGCCTCGACTACAACTGCTAAAGTGCCTTCGCTTCCTACAATCAGCTGATTTAAATGATACCCGACCGCATCTTTTATTGTTCCTGCACCCAAATCCATAACAGTACCGTCTGCTAAAACAACTTTTAAACTTAATACATAATCTTTTGTTGTTCCGTACTTAAATGATTTTGCTCCGCCTGATGATTGAGCAATACTTCCGCCTATCGTTGAAACTTTAAAGTTTGAAGGATCAGGAGGATAAAAAAGTCCGGCACTTTCTGCTAAATTTTTTATATCAGCAAGCACAACCCCGGGCTGAACACGCATTGTCATATTATCGGGATTGAATTCTAATATCTTATTCATTTTAGAAAAATTGAGTACAATTCCGCCGTTTGAACAAACACAGGAACCTACGGTATTTGTTCCGGCACCCCTTGATATAACCGGAATTTTATGCTCGTTTGCATATTTTAACGTCTTTTGAACATCTTCTGTTGTTTCCGCAAAAATAACAATATCCGGAATTGATTTTTCTCCTCTTATATTTGCAGAATCTTCAGCATAACAATATCGCTCCTCCTCGCAGAAAAGCATATTATCATCTTTTACTATTTTTTTTAAATCGTCTATGTTACTTTTCAACAACATTTGATGCTATTTTTTCGATACTCTTATTTAATTTTGCAAGTTGTCTGTCCATACCGCCAACTTTTTTTGTAAGTTGTGCTGTATCTTTATTATCTACCAAAGATACAACTTCTTCCAATTTTGCTTCCAGCGAATCTATTTTTTCTTGTTGAGAAGATATTTTTTCGCCTATCGCTGCCAAGAATTTGTTTAATGTATCTTCTATCGGCTTCATATCAACTTTATTTTTCTTGTCTTTTATAGTTGCATCTACAACCATTCTGTCTATTTTTGATTCCATAGATGCAATGCGTTTTGCCTGCTTATCAAAAACAGATTCTAAAGCATTTACCAGTTCTTCGCTTTCACTGTTATCATGAGCCTCTGCTCTTAAATCTTCGAGCATTACTTTTATTTGTCCTATATCATCAAGAGTTTCTACCTTGTCTGATATTGAAGATATTTGTTCTCCTGCCCTATCTACCCATTCCGCAAGATATTCAAATACTTGGTTAAATACCTGATTTGTTTTCGCTCCGTTCTGTATCATTGTATTAATTGCACCCAACTTATTATCAATTCTGTCAATTCCTGCTTCGTGAGCAAAGTTTCTTGTCCTTTCATCTAAATCATCTATTACAAGCTTAAAATCCTGCAAATTATCTTGTAATGTTTTATATGATTCATCTGACGTAAGTATTAACTTATTTGTCCTTGTGCTAATACTTACAATATCTTCAGCCAAATTGTTAAAGTCTTTTTTAAATTCTTCCGCTTCAAATTTTGGTAATTCCGTCTTTATCGCTTCTACCATCTCGTAAATACTATTTGTAGAATTTATAAGTTCTTCAAATTCTTTTGACTTATTATCATTCTTTATATCATTTAATACCAGTCTTAAATTTGCAATATCAGACTCTAAGTCCTGCAAACTGTAAACATAATCTATATCACCTTCTGATGACATTATTGAAGTTATTTTTTCATTGATTAAATCTATATCTTCTCTTATTGAATCTATTTTATTATCAACTACTGCTAAATTATCTTTTACGGTTTCTACACCATCAACTGTTGTTACAATATGACTTAATATAGTAATAAGTTCAGAATGTTTTTCATCAATAAAATCAATTATTTCTTCTTGTTCTGCCACAAACGAAATTTGATTAAAGATATTTAAAAATTGCGTAATTATATCAGACTTAAGTTTATTAAGTTCTTGTGTTATATTAACATCCTGTGTTTCTATTTTTGTCTTTAAATCATTTACAGACTGCTGAATACCATATTTTACCAGTGTATTCATCTCAAGCAGTTCAGGAAGATTGGATGCACAAAGTTCATTTACATCCTCAATATAGGAAAGTTGTTCTCTTACCAATGCTTCTATAGATAACATTTGATTTTGAACGGCTGAATGAAAAGCTTCATCAAATGATTTGTTCATTATTTGAGCTTTTAAATCCGCAAAACTTGATTTTAGTTCGTCTACTGATTTATTTATACCACCTATTAATTTACTCAAATTATCTTTTATTTCATCTTTTGAATCAACAAATTTTGAAACAAGCTCCTGTACTGAATTTGATATTCTTTCAAAAGATTTATTATATTCTGTTGTCAGAATTTTTACTTCTTCATATTTATCAACTATAGTATCTATAAATTTCTTATCCAATAAACGAACTTTTTCATCTATTCTTTTTGATACATTTGTACTTATAAAATCTTGTATTTGTTTATTTAATTTATCAGTCATTGAAGTTATCAGAACTTCATTTGTAGCTTTTAAATCTGTTATAGAATTAGTAAATACGCTTAAATCTATTAATTTATTTATATTTTCAGATGTATCTTCTATATATTTTTCAAGCTCAGTCCTTAATGTATCCATTTTTCTGTCTAACATAGATGTATCTGTTTTTACATCCAAATAGGATTTCAAGTCATTTACAGCATCAATAACATATCCGGCAACAGAGCCTTCCAATGCAGATGAAAGGGCTGATAATTCATCTTTTTGTGTATCTTTTATTAAATTACACTGCTCTATTAAATCACCAACCAAAATATCTGCTTCTTTCTCTATATCTTTTGTTAATATATCAAACCTTTCTTTTACTAAGTTTGTTATTAAATCCTTGCATACAATAGAATTCTGTTTAACACTGTCAAGAATATTTTTCAGTTCATCAGCAAACGCTTCCATTGACTGAAGCTCTGTAGCAGAACATTCTGAATTTGAAACAAATACTCTGTTAATTTGTTCTTCTACTATATTTTTAACATCATCAAATTTTCCGTTATTGTCACTTAATAACATCTCTGTTATTGAATTAAGTTCTGATTTTGTTTGTTCTTTTATTTGTTCAACCAAATTGTTAAACTTTTCACTTAACTCATTTATCCTATCTTGTTGTATATTATTTCTTGCCGCTTCATCACTATCAAGCTTTTGATTTAAATTCTCAAAAGATGCTCTTAACTCAACAATTCCTGACTGAATATTTTCAGATATATCATTTTGCAATCCGCTTATTTGAGAAACAAGTTTTACAGAACCGCTCTCTAACATTGTTTTTAGAGAAGTATCTATCGCTTGGATTTCGGTTTTTAATTCTTCATTATAAATTTGTCTTAACTTACTGTTTTGCTCTATTGTTGCGGATTGCATAGAAGCTAATTCATCAAGAATTGCTTGAGCTTTAGTTCCGATTTTACTTTGGGAAGCATTTGATAAATTCTCTATAGAATTTTTTACCTCATCAAGTTTTCCGTTTATTGATTCTGTAGAATCTCCGGTAATTGAAGCTACTACGGAATTTAAATTTTCAATTATAGCATTTGTTTTTTCATCAAGTTTATCACCTGATTCCTGCTTTAATTCATCTATACGAGCCTGTATTCCTGAAATCTTCCCGTCACAATCGTTATTAAAATCTCTGACTGTAGAAATAACCTTTTGAATACCTGAAGAAATCTCCTCAAAATTAGAATTTACTTCCTGTGCTTGTATATCTAAATTTGAATCTACAAATTTTGCAATATCATCAAGTTGAGCTCTTATCGTATCCACAAATATATTATTTTGATTACCGATTTGTTTAACAAAATCATCAAGCTTTATCTTTAAAGACTCATAATCGGCAGATGTTAATTCTACATTTTCATGTATCATATCTTTTAAATGATTACCGATTTCTTCTAATTGAGATGTCAAATCTTTATTTTGGATACTCAATGTATCCGATAAAATTTGATTAAGTTCTTTGGCTCTTTCTTTAATGTATTCCGCCTGCTCATTATTTTTTCCTTGCACACCTTCAAAAAGTTCTTCGATTTGAACTTTGTATTGTTCAAGTTCTTCTGCTAATGTTTGGCTCATTACACTTGATGCACCGCTCAATTCTTTTCTGATTCTTTCTCCTAAAGTATCAGTTGCCTGATTCATTACATCAACCAGCATCAAATTTAATGACTCAAAACTTCCTTCTATAATCGATATTTGACGTGCCAAATCTTCATCTATTTGAGAATCTACTTCTGCTAATTTTTTCTTTACCGCATCAAATTCTCTTGATAATTCCTCAGCATTTTCTCTTATCTTTTCAGCGGATTGTTCATCTAAATTACGCATTGTAGCATCTAATGATACAAAATTATCCAAAATTTTAGCTAAAGTTCCTGTTAATGATTTTGTTGTTTCGTTTGATAAATTATTAACAGAAGTTTCTAATGAATTATATCCGTTTACTATATCCGCAACCTTATTATCAATTTCAGACAATACATCCGCCGTATTTGTTTTAATTGAATCTACCGAATTATTAACCTCCGCCGTAAAGTCATTTTTTACAAAATCAATTACTTCTCTGTTCGCACCCTCTATTTTTAAAGAAGTATCCGTTACTAAATCATTTAAATTTGAAATATTTAATCTCAAAGCTGAAATTATACCGTCTATCTCAGTTTTTAGTTCATTTTTCAAATCAATTGCCTGCTGTACAGCTTTTGAATGCAAATTCTCAGAGTTAAATTTCAATTCACTGATTTTGTCTGCATTTTCACAAGTAAAATCTTTTTTGAATTCCGTTACCATATCCAGCAAAGAATTTTTTAATAAGCTTAATTTGGAATCAAAATCTCCTTTCAAACTGTCTGCTGAAGAAAGAATCGTATCTATATTTGATGACAAACTGATATTGTTGACATCCATAAATTCTTTCAAGCCGTCAATATTATTTTGCATCTCCAAAAGCTTATCATACGTAGCTTTTATATCTTGTCTTACACTGTTGCTCGCTTCGCTTATACTTGCAGTAATTCTGTTTAATCTGGCATCCGATGTGCTATTCATTTGATTAAGATTTTCTTCAACCTGAACTCTTATCACATCTACAATATCACGTACATTTTCTATATAATTCAGATTACTGTCTTGAATAAATGTCGTAACCTCAGATAACTTTGACTCAATTGCTTCATTATTAGCTTCTTTTGCAGTACTTACATAAGATAAAATATCTACTATTGATGAAGAGATATTGGATAATATTGTTTTTAAACCGTTCAAAGCATCTGCTTGAGCATATTTCATTTCATCTTCCAAGCTATCTAATTTACTAATCAGCAACTCATACTTACCGAATAAATCATTTGTAAAGTTCTCTGACAGCTCGGTTTGAACTGTTTCCAAAGAATTTGCCAAATCCTGCTTTGATGCGTACAGTTCAACCTTCAAGTCTTTCACAACATTTACAAAATCCAATGCCAAAACATTGTTTATTGATTCTGTTAATTCGTGGAATTCTCTCTTTGTATTACCAAATTCAATTGCGTTTGCATCTAACTTATAGTCAATGCCTTCTGCTACACTTTTCATGTTGGTAATTTGCTCAAATACATTATTTGAAGAACCTGAAATGTAATCTTCCTGTTTTTCAAGCGAAGTTTTTAAACTGTTTTCAAAAATCGCAAGTCTGTCTGTTATGTTTGAAAAAATTGCGTTATTGGCAGAAATATTGTTTTCATCTAACTGTGCAACTACATCTTTTAAATTTGTTATATTTTCAGCAACTTCATGAAAACTCTTTTCACAGAATGCAGTGATTGCTGAATTAGAATCTTTTAATCTTGTATTTAAAACTTCCGCATTTGAAGATATTTCGTTTATTGCCCTTGTTATATTTGCATCAAGCATTTGTGAAACTTTTTCTGTTTCTGATACAACTTTTTCCTTTACATCTTCTTTCGCACTATCCATGCCGGAATATAGATTCCTGAAATTTGCGTTTATATCCAGTGATTTTAAATCTGTGTTTAATTTTTCTATATTATTTAAAGCTGATTCCAAAGATACTTTTAGTTGTGAAGAACTGTTTGAAATATCTTTTAAAACCGTTTCCAAAGAATCTTTAAATTCTTCAAATTCTTGATTTGAAGAAACTTCTCGAACAGTTCTTTCTAATTCTGAAAGTTTTTCAAGTACTGTATTCTTTGTGTCTGAATCCTTGTCTGCAAATTCAGCCTTTAATCCGGCTATTATATTAACCGAAGCATCTATTTTTTCAGCTAAATTATCTATTTTATATGACTTTTGAGTCAACGTATCAACAATATTTATAATTTCCTGACTCTTTGCTGATAACTCAGCTAAATTTCTTTGAATATTACCTAAATCTTCTTGCGTTGCCAGACCTTCAAAAGAATCTTCAAACTGAATATTTTTTTTATCTATTAACTGTATTGCAGACAATATTGTATTGGAAGAATTTAATAATTCTGACAGTTGTGAGGAAAAACCTTGTATAGCTTCTGACTGATCCGCCTCTGATATTGTTTTTAATACAGTTTTAAAATTTTCATTCAAACTGATAACGATTGAATCAAATCCGTTATTAACTTTTTCTATGTCATTTCTGACCGATGTTACACTTTTGATAATATCCTTCTTTTGAGAGTCATCAGAACGCATAGCATCCAAACGAAGGGTTATATCGGTAAGTGTTTCCTTTTGAGAAACAACTTCTCTTGAAAAAACAGACAAATTAGTGGCTACAATATCAAACAGCTCTTTTAATTGTTCAGACTTAACTGTATCACTACTGTTTTTCAAAAGGTTTGAGAATAAGGATTCAATGGCACCAAATTTAGATATCAGGACCTCATGCCTTTCGTCTAAATTCTTTTTAAGTTCAGATAAAAACGCTTTTATTAAATCAATATCTTCCTCTGTATTAATCTTCTCAAGCTTTGAATTAATACCCTCCAACAGCTTATCCACGTCAGAAGTGTTAAGAATACCCTGCGCTCTTATTGAATTCAATAAAGTTTTAATGGTATCAAAATTTTCGTTTATATCAGAAAAATTGTTTGCATCAGCCATATCTCGATTTTACCCCTTACTATTAAGTTATCCCTTATCTTTTCTCCCGTTTATATAAAGTGCTAATAAGCTCCTATTATATTTATTCCAATTATATAATAATATAAACATAGTGACAAATATTAATTTTTTTCATAATATTAAGTTATGAATTATGTTTTTTTATTACTGATAGCAGGTTCTCTGATAATCGGAATGTTTAACGGTACTCTTAATGAGGTTACAAATGCCATGCTTGAAGCATGTGATACCGCAGTTAAGATATCCTTTTCTCTTATCGGAATAATGGCATTTTGGCTGGGTATGATGAGAATAGCCGAGAAGTCCGGTATGGTAAAAATCTTAGCGAAGCTAATTAAACCTATAGCAAAAATTCTTTTTAAAGACAGAGGTAAAAATGAGAATGTCACAGGTGATATAGCAATGAGTATAGCAGCAAACGCTCTTGGACTTACTAACGCAGCAACACCAATAGGTTTAAAAGTAATGAAAGAACTACAGGAAGACAATCCAAATAAAGAATCCGCAACAGATTCTATGTGTATGTTTCTCGGAATGAATACCGCAGGATTTCAGATTATTCCTGCTACAGTAATTGCTATACTTGTCGGTGTTGGTGCAAAAAATCCGACAGAAATAATTTTACCGACGCTAATTGTTACAACTTTAGCATTTTTTACTGCTATAATAACCGCACTTATTCTAAAAAAGATTTGGAGGGAACATGAATAGCATATCTCTTTATATCCTTCCTATTATGATTTTAGGAATACTTACCGCCGGTATTATAAAAAAAGTTTCAGTATATGAAGAATTTGTAGAGGGAGCAAAAGACGGATTTAAAGTATCGGTAACAATAATTCCGTATTTAGTCGCAATTATAGTCGGAATATCTATGTTCAAAGCATCCGGCGCTATTGATATGATTACAGCCTGTATAGGAGGACTTCTTGAGAGATTATCCGTTCCTGCTGATATAATACCGATTATGATAACTCGTTCTCTGTCAGGCTCGGCAACTCTCGGATTATTTTCCGAAATAGCTCATACATACGGTGCGGAAAATTATATTACAAAACTTGCGGCTGTGATGGTAGGAAGCTCTGAAACAACATTCTATGTTTTAGCGGTTTACTTTGGCTCTATAGGAATAAAAAAATACAGATACGCACTGCTTACAGGTATAATTGCCGATATTACAGGTATTGTACTAGCAATTTTGGCGGCTCGGGTGTTTTTTCTTGCCAACATTTTATAGTGTTGCAAAACCTTTCTTCCTCAACTTCTGTCTTGACTAATGCAGCAAAATTTATATCTATAAAATTTATTTTATCAATTTTTTCAACTGCAAACTCTTTTCCTCCGCAATTGGAACAATAATGTTCTTGCGGAACAATTTGACCGTTTTTAACCATTGCTTTCATTTTTACACCGCAGCAAGAACATCTGGTAATATACCATTCATTTTTTATAAGTTTTCCGCAATCGGGACAGTATGCCTTTTCAATATCCGGACGAATTTTATCGTGCGTACACTGCATATTTATATTCGGTAAAAATATCCTCATTAATTGAATTATTGTATCAGTTAAACTCATTTTAGACCTCTCTGTTTTTTATTAATAATTATTTTTTTGTTGTCAAAACTTGTCGTTACATTTCTTTACAAAAAAAGCAATTTTTCATGCTAAATAAACTTTATATAAGTAAGGATATTTAAAATAAATTTAGGATATTTTATTTAGTTACTTCTACTAAATTCTTATATACATACACATACTACACTTCACACATTAAAAGTTTTTAGAGTCGATAAGACTCTTTTTTTTTTGAATTTTGCGTAGGCTGAAGTGAGCGTAAGCGAACGGAACGCCGAAGGAGCACGGAGCAGAGTGAACGACTATTTTGCGTTAGTTAGCAGGTTGGCATTACTATACCAACAAGATCTTTGTCTACTAAAATATCAATGTCGGTTTTGTAAAATCTATCTACTTGCTTGCAAGTTGCCGAAAATAATTTCTGCATGACCTTTTTTAAAATGCATACTTCACTTCGTTCATTATTCATCAATCAATTTGAAATCATCGCCCAGTTCTTCTTCAAGTAACTTTGCGAAATCAGAAAATTTAATCCCGACTGCCTCACAAATTCTCCATATTGTTATGAACTTTGCATCAACAACTGCATTTTCTATTCTGGACATATTACCATTACCTATATCATACTCATTAGCAAGTTTGTTAGCAGATAAACCGGTATTTAATATTCTAAGTTCTTTTATTTTATTACCTAAAATTTGTCGTAAATGTAAAGATTTTTCCGTTTTGTGTTGCATACATGTATAATATGTTTTATTATAATTCAATGTTATGCATATATGGATAAGGAGGTATTATGAATAAAAAACAAGAGGAAAAATTTATTGAAAAATTGGAAATTTTACTCGATAACATTGAAGAAATATACAAATTATCTGCTTTAACCGTAAAATTTTGTGAACAAAACAAAGATTCAGATGATTTATATGAAATATCAAGTGTAGCAAAAATAATAGAAAAGCAGTTAGATACCTATGCTCGTCAGTTGTATTCAGTTATACATATGTATGATAAACCTTTTATGTACAGAGAAATGGGAGAGCGAATGAAGGAATTACTATAATATATTGATATTCACTTCAAAAAATATATTCCCTACCCACACATAAAAAAAAAGCTTTTTGATGGGGAATCAAAAAGCCAAACTTTAAGTAAGATGTAAGATTATAAGAGAGTTTAAGTATAAAAACTTTTATGCGGCATCGTCTGATGTATAATATTTAGCAGATTTTGCCACTACACCGTAGCAAACCATTGACAATCGCTGATTTAATAAAAGCATATTTCTGTAATGATTTGCAGTATTATTCATAGCATCCAGCATATCCTCCGCAGAAACCTTTGATGTCAATGCACTCTCATCATGATTATCTACTTTTTCCTGCGAATACTTCTCGACTAACAATTTGTCAATATAATCTCTTGCTCCGACTGCCATAAATATATACTCCTGTTAATATCTCTTTTCCTAATTTAAAATATTATATTTTAAATATCTCTTATGTATATATAAAGTATTTCGTTTTTAAGAAATTGACTTTTTTTGTTCAATTGTTAAGAAATGTTAAAAAAAAGATAATGATGTAACTTATTTTCTGTATCCTAAAAAAACTTTATACTAATATCCGGTGCTTTCCCCAATTGTATCAACGGCTTCAACCTTGATATCAGTAATAAGTTCCGAATAAGAAATAACAACAATAGTCGGGATATGGCGTTCAAGAAGTTGGTATAGAGGCAGTCGAATTCTTGGTGAGCAAAGAATTACTGGTTGTTGACCTATTTGCTGATGCGCACGCATTAATGTCATGGCTGTAGATTCAATCAAATCCTGCACCTGCATTGGATTAAGCAGGAACATTGTACCAAGTTCCGTTCTTTGACAGCTGTCATCAAGAGTTTTTTCCCATTCCGGAGAAAGAGTCAATGCATATAAAACGTGATCTCTGTCTACATTACTCAAGCATATTTGACGACCTAACGCAGCTCTCAAACGCTCTGACAGAATATCCGGTTCTTTTGAAAATCTTGCATAATCACATAGTCTTTCAAACACAAATATAATATCTTTTATAGAAACTTTTTCTCTGATAAGATTTACAAATATCTTACGCAAGTCTGATGTTGATATAATAGCCGGAACAAGGTCATTAACAAGAGTCGGATCCTGAGAACGCACGAGTTCCATAAGTTTTAAAACATCAGTTTTTGTCATGACTTCGTCTACGTGTTTACGTACGCACTCTTGCAAGTGAGTAACAAGAACATCCGTTGCATCAACCGCCGTAACATTTTTTGTATCTCTTGCATCTTCTTGTGATATCCAGTAAGCTTGAGTTTGATAAGTAGGATCGACACCAACTATAGCATCCTCCGGAATAGTTTTCTTAACCGAATCCCATTGGTCTGCAATTACCATATATTTACCCGGATAAACATATCCTGATGCAACAACATTATTTCTTATTGCTATTACGTACTCATTAGCTTCCAAAGCGGATGAGTCCATAATACGAATGTTTGGCAAGATATATCCCAATTCATCGGTTACTCTTTGACGTAAAGCAGCAATTTTCGCAAGTAATTGACCTTCCTGATCAGGATCGGCTATAACCAACAATCCTGCACCGACTTGCAAACTTAATACGTCAACACCAAGTCTTTCGTACATCTTATTCGGGTTAACCAAATCCTGCATATTTTGTCTTACGCTTTCTAATTGTCCCAATTGCGATTGGACATCTGCATTAACCAATACAGAGAATCCTGCAAGCGCCAGTGCCACCGTAAAGATTAAGAACGGCAAGAACGGCAAACCTGTAATAGGGCTTGTGACTGTTATTAAGCCTAGAAACAAAGCTGCAAAGAACAATGAATATGGTTTTGCCATTATTTGAGATGTTAAATCACCACCCAATGACATATTACCGGCAGAAGCACGAGTCATGACAATACCTGCTGCTATTGACATTAATAGTGATGGCAGCTGGGATGCCAAACCGTCACCTATTGTTAATACTGTGTATTTGCTGACAGCATCGGCAATAGGCATATGATTCATTAAACACCCGATACACAAACCGCCGACAATATTTATTATTACAATGATGATACCTGCCATTGTATCACCTTTTACGAACTTCATAGAACCATCCATTGAACCGAATAAACTTGATTCTCTTTGAAGATCTTCACGTTTTTTTACCGCTTCTTCCGGAGATATTAAACCTGCATTAAAGTCAGCGTCAATAGTCATTTGTTTACCGGGCATTGCGTCTAAAGCAAAACGAGCTGCAACTTCTGCGATACGTTCCGCACCTTTTGTAATAACCATAAACTGAACTACTGTAATAATCAAAAATATTACACCGCCAACAACCATATTACCGCCGGTTACGAATGTACCGAATGCGTGAACAACTTCACCTGCATCGCCTTTTGCCAATATCAAACGAGTAGAAGCAATAGACAACACCAAACGAAACATTGTACCTATCAATATTATTGAAGGAAATGCCGCCAATTCCAGCGGTTTTTGAACGTACAACGATATCATCAAAAGAACAATACCTAATGTAATATTTAATGAAATGGAAAAATTGATAACCCAATTTGGCATCTCCATAATCAGGATTAATACCAAAACCATTACAAAGAGTGCTAAAGCTATTTCTGATATCGGTTTACTTTGTTGTTGTTGTTGTTCTCCTGCCATTAAATACCTTCTAATGCCTTTTTAATGATTTCTAACTGTGTGTCAATTGAAGCATCCACAATACCGTTATTTGTTTGGAATACACATCCGCCTTGTTCAATAGAAGGATCCGCAATTATATTAATTTTTGCTTCTATCCCGTATTGGTACGTAACATTTGGCAAAGTGTCTTTAACAAAAGCTGCAGCTTGCGGATTTACCCTGATATTAATTTTTGGCTCGTTTTTTGATACGGTTTTTAATACATCTAAAATCGTATCTATTAACACTTGAGGATCTGTTTCCACTTCTTTTTTTATAATTTTTTTTGCTATATCAATACTTATTTCAAGTATATCAGGCGCAATATACTCAAACACTTCTTTCTGTGCGCCTAAAAACTGAGCAATATTTTGTTTAAATTGTTCAATTGAAGCTCCTGCTTGCTCAAGTCCTTTTCTATACCCTTCTTCGAAAGCAGATTGTTTAATATTATCCGCCTCATCTTGCGCTCTCGATACCAAATTTCTGTCATCAATACGTCTGTAACCTCTGCGTCTTGTACCTCGTCTGCGCTCTTGACGTTGATTGAAATCTATATTTTCTATATTAAATAAATCGACTTCAGGTTCGGGAGGCAGTACAGGTTCTTTAGGTGATATCTCATTATAAACAGGTATTTCTTCTGTTACAGGAACTTCTTCAATATTATTATCCGCAACAATATCAGGCTTTTCATAAGCCTGTTTTGATTTATTTGTTTCCTCCCACTGTTTTATTTTATTCTTTTTAATAATCATGATTTATTTAATATTATATACTATCCTCCACATATTGTGCAACAATGCCTGCAACGTGCAACGGTAAACCTGAATATTCTCCATCATAAGCCTGAGATATAAACCTTTTTACCAAAGGACGCTCGTTTTTGATAACTTTTTCTATTGATTCTCTGGAATTTGTTCTATACAATCTTAACAAGTCCCTCATAACATTTTCTTGAGTTAACTTTCTCTTTGTTGGCAAGAATTCTTTCATTTCTTTAAGACAATTTATAAAAATATCACCGTCTAGTTGAGATTCAAGATTTGCCATGTTCATATAATGAGCAATCATCTTGTTTTCATCATCACTAAATCTGCTCATTATTGTCGTAACTCTATCTGGTGATAACATCTTTAACACCATCGCAAGTGACATTAACTTCATTTGCTTAACAGTTACCGCACCTGCAGTAGCTTCCATTTCTTTTTCAAGACGGCGTTGCTTTCTTACTTCTTCACGTTTTTTCT
>CADBXV010000037.1 GCA_902798645.1 uncultured bacterium | reverse complement strand
TGGTGATAACGTAGTTATGGACGTTGAATTAATCGCTCCTGTAGCTATCGAACAAGGTATGAGATTCGCTATCCGTGAAGGCGGTAGAACAGTTGGTGCCGGTGTTGTTGACAAAATTATTGAATAGTTAATAGCATAAGCAAATAACAAAAATGTAAGGTGCATCAAATGATGCACCTTACATTTTTTACATTCGTGGGTCAAAACCCACGCAGCCTGTGACTTAGTATTTTTTAATTTGGTGCTGTACACCGCACCAAATATGGCTTATTTAATAATTTCCCTTACTTATATTTAAAGTTTTTTGAGAATTTATAATTGTACGCAGTTGTTCTATTCTATTCAATATTATGACTGGTTTTAAGCTAATTATAATGATTTTTATTTTGCTTAATATTTTGTTACATTTATTCCTTAAAATGTAATATGATAAAAAAGGTTATAATTATGTCAAGATTAGAAGAAAGAATTGAAAATTTTAAAGAAAATTTGATTTGTACGAAAAGAGCGGTAAATCAAGGGAATTTGGAATTTGTAGTCGGGATTTAATGAGATTCTTCGGCTCACACCTAAGAATGACGAATTACTGAAAGTCAAGTATTTACGTAATTTTGAGCCTAATATGAATTTTATGCGAAGAATCCCAAACTATAGAAACATATACTTTTTAGTGACCCTCATTTTTTTGTATAAATACAAAGGATAATATAGTATTATGTGCATCTATAAATACTAACTTTTTTTAAAACAGCAAATAATTGTTTTGCGTATTTTGAATAAATGTTTTCTTAAATTCACGGGGAATTGACACATAAACATATTCCGTTTGCTTCTTTAATCCGCATAAACCAACTACAGAATTATCTTTACCAAAATTTTCCTGTACAAAAATTAATAAATTTTTCAGCATATATTATCCTTTCTTATCATTTATGTGATATAATTACATTGTTGTATTAAGGATTTTTAGAGATAAGTCAAGATAAAGGAGATAAAAATGGAAAAAGTAACAAAAGACATGGGAATTATAGAAATTGTACAAGCACATCCTGAAGCAGCTATGGTCTTTCAAAAATACGGTATGGGTTGTTTAGGCTGTGCAGCAGCAAGATTTGAGAATCTTGAAGCAGGTGCAAAAGTTCACGGTTTTGATGCAGACGAAATGGTTGCAGAAATTAATGAACTAATCGGCGCCTAAAACAATAATAGGGGTAAGTTAGAATTAACACCTCACCCCAACCCTCTCCTTATAGGAGAGGGGGGTGTATAAGAGGAGAGTGTTTATGGTTTTGTGGGAATTTATTGTAATTTGCGGAATTGTATTTATTTTGCTTGAACTGTTTGTTCCGAGCATGTTCTTTCTTAATTTTGCATTTTCAGCTTTTATTACAGCCATTGTTTCATTATTTACCGCAAAATTACTAACTTTAGTTTTGGTATTTTTTATATTTTCATTCTTATCATTCGCATTTCTCAGACCGCTTCTTCTTAAAAGAAAAAGCAAAGAGATTGAAACAGGGGTTAATGATAAATATATAGGCAGAAAAGCTAAAGTAATTGAAGAAGTTTCAGGTAATAATGGTGTTATATCTATCTATGATGAAAGATGGAATGCAAGAACTGAAGATGGTTCAGTTATACCAGTAGGAACTGAAGTAGAAATTATAAAAAATGACAGTTTAATAATGTATGTTAAATAGGGTGATGGCTGACACCTCACCCATACCCTTTACTCAAGGAGAGGGAGAATTTATAGAGAGGAGTTTAATATATGATTTTTTCATTATTTTTAATTGTACTTGCTATAGTATTTATTGCAAAAGGCGTTATAATAGTTCAACAAGCAGAAGTTGTTGTAATAGAAAGACTGGGCAAATTTGATAGAGTATTAGAATCAGGATTTAATTTTATAATTCCTATTCTTGAAGCTCCGAGAGCCATCGATTGGAAAACTACAAAAAAAAGTTTTGACGGACAGTCTTATTCCTATATAGAAAAGAAAACAAGAATTGACCTGAGAGAAGCTGTATATGATTTTCCTCGTCAAAACGTAATCACAAAAGATAATGTATCAATAAGTATTAATGCTCTTTTATACTTCCAAATTATGAATCCTAAATCTGCAGTTTATGAAATTCAAAATTTGCCTGAAGCTATTGAAAAACTTACACAAACAAACCTGAGAAACCTTGTCGGTCAACTTGATTTGGATGAAAGTTTGGTTTCAAGAGATAAAATTAACCAAGAACTTCGTGCAATACTGGATGAAGCAACAAACAAATGGGGCGTAAAAGTTAACAGAGTAGAACTTCAAGACATTATTCCTCCAACTGATATACAAAATGCAATGGAAAAACAAATGAAAGCAGAACGTGACAGACGTGCTGCAATTCTGGAAGCAGAAGGTCTTAAAAAGTCTGCTGTACTTAAAGCCGAAGGAGAAAAAGAAGCTGCAATTAACAGAGCAGAAGGTGATAAACAGGCAAACATCCTTCGTGCGGAAGGTATTGCGCAAGCACGTATACTTGAAGCAGACGGGGAAAAAGAAGCTATTCAAAGAATCATTAATGCTCTTGCTGACAAAGGACAACCTGACAAATACCTAATCGCTATGAAATATTTAGAAACAATGAAAACAATTACCAGCGGAAAGGATAACAAGATTGTCTATATGCCTTATGAAGCTACCGGAATCTTAAGTTCTGTTGACGGCATAAAACAAATGTTTGGGGGGAAACAATAATTACAAAATTTAAAACTAAATTACAAAAAAAGAGTGTGACTTCAAATCCACTCTTTTTTTTTATATTTAATCCTTTACCCCTTTTTTACCCCTTACCCCAGTTTTGTGCTACAATATCACTATGACGAAGATAAGAAAGCTTTATTATTTTGATAAAAAAAATGCCCGAGAAATGATATCATTTCTAAACAACGATGATACCGTAAATCGAATCATGTTCAACCCTTTTTTACCTCTTCATCATTTTCTGCCGATAAGATTTAAGTACCTTCCGGAATCTTATGTTCTAAAGGATAAAAAAGAAATGAAAGGGCTTATTACAATCGCACCGTCAAGATGTCCGCTTAAACAAATGGAAATTCAAAAACTTTTATTTGAAGAAAATTGCTACGAAGATGCCGGAGAATTAATCCAATTTGTTGTTTCCAAATATAAAGCTATGGGAACAGCATCGATAATTGTGAGAATTAATGATTTTTTGCCGGAACTAGTCAAGCTTTTTGTTTCTAAATGCGGATTTAGTCAAATATCTTACGAAAAACTATGGAAAGTTAAACTAAACAGCTCATATAAAGAATTTGATAATAAAGTATTTAGAGAGTTTCGTAACTCGGATGCTCCTGTTGTTGCAAATCTATACAATGAGGAACTTTTACCGCATTTTAGACCTCTTTTAGGGAAAGATTCCAAAGATTTCAAAGATATTTTATTTCCGGGGTTATCGTATTTTTGTGAATATAAATATGTTTATATTGACAAAAAATCAAAAAATATAAAAGCGTTTATATCTGTTAAAACATCAGATAATAAAAACTATATGATTGATATAATTCAATCGACTTGGGATGATATAGACATCGAACTGATTTTAAACTATGCAAATTCCAAAATACAAAAACGCAGCAAAAATGCTGATTTGTTTGTAAAAACTAAAAAATACACACAATCAGGCGAAAAATACGAAAAAGAATTTATTGACAATAAATTTGAATGCGTTCAGAACCAAATTATTCTAACCAATTCCAGCGCTAAAATTATAAAGAATTCTGAACGCTCTAAAAAATTTACAGTCTTAAACCAATTCTACGGAAGAATTGGAGCTGTTAACAGGAATAGCTTATAAAATAAACCAACAATAAACATTAGATTAACATCAGAAACTCTATGTAAATTTTTGTAACAATATTCTAAAAAAAACTAAAGTTTAAGAAAAATATGCCGATATACATAATATAGAAAAAGGGACAAGTACAATGGCAGAAATGTTTAACTTAAACCAAGCGTTAGAAAATCAGCATGCATACGCTCAGCGCAAATTTACAGGCGGTGAAAACGGTTTAGCAGCCATGGAACAACGTGAACTTCAAAAGGCTCAGCAAGCCATTGAAGCTCAACAAGGTTTCCTTAGTCTTACTTTAAAAGAAAAAATTCAAGAGCTTGTTGTTTCTGATCGTGTATTGCAAGAGTTTTCAGATGTTGCTGTAAAAACTCTGACAGGTGCAGTTCAACCATTTCTTGATTGGCTTAAAGAATACGAAGTTTATTACACGGAAAACTTATTCACTGAAGCAATACAATCAGATGCAAAACAGTTAACATATACAGCGTATGCTCTATCCGATGAAGCATCAAAAGAACAACTCGGACAAAACTTCTACGCTGCATTCTAAAATAAATTCTCTCTTTCTCTCTTTTCTTATAAAAATCCGCTTAACCAAAGCGGATTTATTTTTTCCGGTAAAGAAAAGCGCCGTCATATAATGACGGCGCTTTTCTTATCAATCTTGCATATTATAAAGCAGCTTTAGCAGCTTCAACAACAAGAGCAAATGCTTCTTTATCGTTTACAGCAAGATCAGCAAGCATTTTTCTGTTTACAAGAATGTTAGCTTTTTTACAAGCATTTACGAATCTTGAATAGCTCATGCCTTGTTCTCTTACTGCAGCATTTATTCTGACAATCCAGAGTCTTCTCATGTTACGTTTTGTAGCACGTCTGTCTCTGTAAGCATATTTAAGAGCTTTCATTACAGCAATGTTAGCTACCTTAAATATTCTGCTTCTTGCTCCCTTAAAACCTTTAGCGAGCTTTAATATTTTTTTGTGTCTGTTACGACATACATTTCCACGTCTAATTCTCATCTTTCAACACTCCTATCTTGCATACTTCTTGTAAGGTAACTCTTTTGAAACTAAATCTACATGAGTTTCAGAAACCGCAATATCTCCAAAGATTTTACGTTTTCTTCCTTCAGATTTGTGTTGAAGAAGGTGACCGATACCTGCATGTCTTCTTGTAATTTTTCCTGTGCCGGTAACTTTGTATCTTTTTGCTGCCGCACGGTGTGTTTTTAATTTTGGCATTTTTCCATCTCCTTTGGGCGGGTTAAATATTTTAGACTGAAAGTAAGCACTTTCAAAATTATTTTCACCTCTTTTTTGCCCTATTTTTGTACTGCTTAGTCCGAGCAAGGCATACCACAGCGCTATACTTCGGCTTAATATTATTAAAGAACAAAGGTTTTCTAATGTCAACAAATATTTACTTTTAGCTAAATTAATGTTAATTTTATAAAAAAGGAGTGTTTGTTATGGATTCCAAAGCTTTATTTAAAATCGGGTATGGTCTTTATGTATTAACAGCAGGAGCTAACGAGGAAGATGTAAAAAACGGTACGTTTAATGTAAAGGATAACGGCTGCATTATTAATACGGTTATGCAGGTAACTTCTGATCCAAGCCGGATTGCTATTGCGGTTAATAAGCTAAACTACACAAACAAAATGATACACAAAAACAAAAAATTTAATATTTCCGTATTGTCAGAGAATACAAAATTCGACATATTTAAACAATTTGGATTTCAAAGCGGTGCCAAAGTAAATAAATTTGATAATTTTTTAGATGTAAAGCGTTCTCCGAACGGACTTTTATACATAACAAAAGATACAAATGCGTTTATGTCAGCGTATGTAAAACAAGAAATTGATTTAGATACACATACAATGTTTATTGCACAGCTTGTAGAAGCACAAGTACTTTCAGATGTGCCTACAGTAAGCTATGATTATTATCAAAAAAATATCAAACCAAAACCTCAAGAAACCAAAAAGTCAGGCTGGAGATGCAAAATCTGCGGTTATGTATACGAAGGAGAAAACCTGCCGTCAGATTTTATTTGTCCTTGGTGTAAACATGGTGTGGAAGATTTTGAAAAAATATTATAACACTACGCTTTTATTAATTTATTATATTCAGCAATGATATCATTTACAACATCTTTAAAACGGACACCCCATACCCAGGAATCGCTGCCGTCATCATCTCGCGTGCCAACGACCTTATTTCCTGTACCGTATCTGTCATTTCTCATGCGCCAAACTAAATTATTTGTTAAATCCCAGTCATCAGTTCCGTCATCATCATCATTTAAACAACCTTCATCAAATTTATGTGATTTATATTTTGATATCACATTGTTTTTAGCCTGAGTTAATATTGCGGAATCAAATTTATCCGTTGTATTTAGAGCAGAAACTATAAGATTTCCCAATTGATCTAATCTTGAATTAATTATAGCACCTGCGCTTTCCCAGCTTTCTGAATCATCCATACTGATATGCAAACGAACAATATAATCATTGTTATACAAATCCGAAAAACTTGTGTCCGTTAAATTATCTGTTATTTGGCAATCGTCAGTCCCTATTGGTAAGACACCTTCCAGATTAGAAGACTTTTGACCGTTCCAGCTTTTAACATCAGACGAAATTGAGTATTCTTTAATTATTTCATATACATTTATTGTAATAGTTTTAGTATTTAAAGTTTGACCATTACTATTTTTTGCGACAATTGTTGCACTATATGTTCCATGCGAAACATTTGCATTTATTTTAATAGTACCATCAGCAGCTATTGAAATAATATTATCCGAGCATTGTACCGAATAAGTTATTTGTCCTGAGTTTTGGTATGTTTGAGGTAATTTATAAGATTTTGGTTGTCCTGAATTTACTGTAATTGCAGAAGGAATTGCACTAAACAGATCGTCATCAACTTTTACATCAATATCGCTCATCAAAGAAACTAATGTGTTATAGGAACTTACAACCTGCTGATTGTTTAACTTTCCGATTGTTTCCTTTAGAGTTCCTATATCGCTGCTACCTAATACCTTTTGTATTGCAGCTTTTCTTTCACTGTTGCGGTTATTATTCGAAAGTTGTTTGGTTACATAATATAACAAGACTTCACGATTTTTACCTGTTACATAATCACCATACAACTCGGTCAAATTCTCTGAAACAAAAGCAGATGCATAATTAGACATATTATTTTTTAAATAATTATAGTCTTTACCGCTATTTAACATTTTTTCGGCATAATCTGATATTTTTCCGTCTATACTTTGTTGATTACTTTCATAAAAATCTTTATAATTTGTCATTAGACTATTAACAACAAGCTGTTTGAATGTACCTTTTATAACAGACATTTGAAGTGGATTTATATCTCCGCCGTCATATCCGTACTTTTCCAAAATTGCTAACGCATTTTTATCCGTTGCATTCTTCGTTAAATTTACGTATGCTTGCACTATAGTTTTAATTTGTTTTATAACATCTTGTTCATCACCTGATAATGTAGAAATATAATTATCAATTATAGATTTCAAAACTTTATCATCACCAACCGAATAATCTGCATATTGGGTTTTTAAATTATCCATTAACTGTAAAGCCATATAATCTGCTGTTGCTTTTATTGACGATGTTTTGTATATTGACTGCATTTGCGCATCATTTAATATACTATTTAATTCTTCGTCAGAAAGTTCTTTTGTTTGATTACTTAAAAATTCAATAGCATTATTAATCATTCCTATTTTTACGGAATTTTTCCATTTGTCTTTATATTTTGTAGATAGCTCCGAAGGAGCTGTTATTTTCTTTACAAATTCATTAACTTTATTTGTAGCTTTTATATTATTCCCTACCCTTGCAAGCTCTTTTTTATCAAGCGCATTCTTATTACTGCATTTTCCTCCTGATATTTTGCCGGATGTATTTACGTCAATAGAATGCCAAAAATTGCTAATCAAATCCTCTTTATTACTTATACCTTCCCAATCAAAATCAGAACCAAGTAAAAATGATCTAAATTCAGCTTTTACTATGGTATTATCACCATTTTTATCGGCATCAGCTTTCCAATCACCTTTATAATTGTTTAAAAACTGATAGACTCTTGTTATACATTCGTCTTGATTAACTTTTGCAGTCACTTTTAAATGCTCCTTTAGTTTTCCCTTTGCTATATATATCGACATTTTTTAGGAAAACTTTAGAGATTTTGTTGTTTTTTAATTAAATTGTTACAAATATTTACATTTTACTTAGGCACCGGATATGTATCCGAATTTTATTGCATTAACCGGCTAATCAATTATGACTAGGTTTTCTAGCTATTTTTATCATTGAAAAAAGATTATTATATACTAGAATTGTAATTGTAGTATGAATTTGTTTTAGGGGAACTTTATGAAAATAGATAAAAGAAAGCTTTTTATACAAATATTGTCAGTAGCAGGTCTTGCTCTTTCAATAAAATTAGCTATGATATATTACGTTGCAAATTATGAAAAATATGCACTTGCAAGCTTTTGTTCCATTAACAGTTTTATTGACTGTGACGGAGCCGCAAGAACTAAGGTATCACAATTTTTAGGAATTCCTCTTGCGTACTGGGGAATGATTTTTTACTTAACTACCCTGTTTCTAACATTTGTTGACAGGCTTAAAAATATAAAATTTTTAAAATTTCTTGAAGTATTTAAAAATCCGATGCAATATATTGCTGTAATAGGAACTTTTGCATTTACGATTTCTATGATACTTGCAAGCATAAGTATATGGGGAATAAAAAAATTATGTATACTATGTGTAATTACGTATTTTATAGATTTTCTTATAGCTATTATTGCTATAAAAGGCTGGAGAGAATACTTTACAAGCTTTAAAACTACTGTGATTGATTTTATAGACGGTGTAAAAAAATATCCGAAAACATTCATTATTTTACTCATTTGTGCAATTTCTTTCTTAACATACAGTGAAATGGCAGATCCGTTCATTCCTCATATAAGAAAAAGTAAAGAAGTAAGCAAGTATATTAAAATGAAGGAAAATCCTTACAGAATAAACGGAAACACTCTCGGAACAGAGAATGCGGATGTTATCGTAGACTTGTATTCAGACTTTAGATGTCCTATGTGTTATGTTCACAATATAATGCTTCATCAGGCAGTAAGTGAATATTCAAATATAAAAATTATCCATCACAATTTCCCATTTGATAAAGAATGTAATTATGAACTTCAATTTACTATGCATCCGGGTGCTTGTTATATGGCTCGTGCAGTATTAGCGGCAGGAAAACAAGGAAATTATTGGGGAATGAGTTCTTTATTATATGAAAATCACCCGATGAATGATGATCAACTTTCAAAGCTTATTGATAAATTAGGACTTAACAAGCAAAAATTCTTTGAATATATGAACTCAAAAGAAGCAAATGATAAAATACAAGATGAGTTATACAAAACATATGAACTTGATTTAGACAGTACACCAACGATTTTCGTAAACGGTGAAAAAAGAGTTGGGTTAATGGCGTATGAAGATTTACAAAAACTATTAGAAGAACATGGTGCAAAAAAACGAAAATAAAATATTAATTCACGCTTGTTGCGGAATTTGTTCAGGGTATCCCATTTCTTTATTGAAAGAAATGGGATATGAGCCTGTTGTGTATTTTTGCAATCCGAATTTAGACACGGAAGAAGAATATAACAAAAGACTTGAGGCACAGAAAATAGTTTGCATGTACCACTGGGTTGAGTTGATACAGGAAGAATATAACCACGAAAAATTTTTACAAGAGATAAAAGGACTGGAATATGAACCTGAGCGAGGTAAACGCTGTGACAAGTGTATTGAACTGCGTTTAAGACAAACTGCTATTAAAGCTAAAGAGCTGGGTATTACAAAATTTACAACATCTCTTGTTATAAGTCCGCATAAAAATTATGATAAAATATCACTAATCGGGAAAAAAACGGCAGGTGATATAGAATACATTTCCATAGATTTCAAGAAAAAAGACGGATTTTTAAAAACAAATAAACTTTCAAAAGAATTAGGTTTATACCGCCAAAATTATTGTGGCTGCGAATTCTCATCAAGAGGATAATTATAATCATTTAATTTACAAGCTATGCTATTTGCGGAAATTCGCAAGAGAAAGAATTATCTTCGTTCTCTAACAACTTTCCGTTATGTATGGCTATAATCTTTTTACAAAAAGCCATTTTAATATTATGCCCGACTGATGTGTAAACAGAATTTTCAGGATTTACATAGAAAGTTCTGTTATCTGTTGATATGGTTAATTTTATTTTGTTATTTATTAATGATATTATTACAGATATTTTTTCTCCTAAATTTGCATTTGATATCTGTAATAATAAAATATTTAAGATTACTTTTTTTAGTTCATCTCTATCTGCCATTATATCTGCATTTTTTTTCTCACTTTGATACTCAAATGTAATATTTTTTTCGGATGATAAAACTGATAACTCGTCAAAGCAAGATATAATTATGTCTGAGATATTAACCTTTTCAAATTTTAAAGTATACACATTATTTTCAATTTTATAATTATTAATCATTAACGATGTCAAATTAAGAACGCATTTACATGAGCGCTCAATTTGATACAGCATATCTTCCTGTGCGGAATTTATTTCTCCGAGAATTCGGTTTTTTACTAACTCTAATGCTCTTATTTGTGCAATAATCGGAATTCTTAAATCATGATTTAGAGAGTTTATAAAATCATTCCTTTGACTGTACATTTGTTCATGATGGTGTTTTTCTATGCTATACAAAATTTTTCTGCTTTTAAGATAATTAAAAACTAAAATAAAAACTATAGCAGATATTATGATGTTTCCTTTTAGAAAAACATCCACAAAAATAAAAATATACAATATCAATATAACTAAATCTTTTAGTTGGTACATTGGATTATTCTCATCATAGTAAGTAGTATATGTATATTACTAGACTATCCGACAAATTGGTATTCCCCACTTAGACAATAATTATTTTATTTCTGAAAGCATTAAATTAATAAAATCAACTTCTTTTTGTCTTTTTTCTCTATCAAATACAGTGCGAGCTTTTTCTAATATTATTTTTGCCTGTTTTGGGTTTGATTTTAATATAACCTTTGCTATATCAACTCGTGTTTTTGCAAGCTCCATCTCATACTTCTTTAATTGATTGTGTTTTCTTGAATAAGTTTTATAATTATCTTTTGCACTTTTAAAATCACTGCATATTTTAATCAAAGCTTTTTCCTGTCTAAAAAGGACTCTTGCATATTTATGCGTTTCACCGGATTTTTTATACATTTTTTCTAAATCGACAAGTCTTGCCAGTACATGAATTGTATCACCTCGTTCTTCTGCAAATTCCAGTGCTTTTATTGCATAAAATTCCTTTACCTGCGGTTTAAGAAAGGGCATCTTCATTAAATTACTGAATATAATTCCCGGAAAATCATCAATCCCCATTTTCCTCATTTTTTCTGCAAATTCAAAAATATTGCTTGCAAAACTTCTCTCAAGACCGGCTTTTTTATATTTTTTTTCAAAATGACTTATTTGAGATACAAAATAAGCTGTATCTTGTTTCTTACTTTGTACAATTCTTGACTGGAATTTACGAAAATCATTATTTAATATATTTAATTCAGCGTTAGAAATTTTTATCATATATAATATAAAACCGGTCAAAAATTTTTTTGCTAAAAAAAGCGGTTAAAAACCGCTTTTTAAATAATTTATTATAATAAACTGTATTCCAGGCAATCAGCCGAGTCTTTACAAAATATTTTTTATATCATCAATAATTTGTTCATTATTCAAATGATATCTTTTATAAAGTTCTTCCATCGAAACTCTGTCGGAAAATTCTTTTGCAGCACCAAAATTCAAAACTTTTACAGACGAATTTCCATAGAATCTTGATATCTTTTCTCCAAATCCGCCGTCTAGTTCCCCGTCTTCAAGTGTTATAACAACAGAATGATTTGATTTTAAACTTTCAAGCAAGTCCTTGTCAATTCCTGTAATAAATCGAGGATTAATAAGTGTTGCATTTATTCCGAGATTTGATTTTAGCATTTCACAAACTTCTTTTCCTTTTTGGAAGAAAGAGCCTAGTGCAATTACAGCAACTTTTTCACCTTTTTCAACAAGTTTATATTTATTTAATTGTGAATAATCCGTTGTGTCATCAATTCCTGATTTTGTTAACACCATAGGAACTCTGATTGCAACTGAATACTCATTTTGATTAACAGACCAATCAAGCATTCTTATATATTCTTCTTTACAAGTTGGCGCAAGATAAACTATATTAGGAATATTACTGATAAGAGGAATATCAAAAGTACAAAGGTGTGTAGCATCTGCTCCCATTATACCTCCCCAGAAAATTAATAAAGTTGCAGGCGTATTATTAAGAGCCAAATCTTGAGATAATTGGTCATATGTTCTTTGTACAAAAGAACTCATTAAGCCTAAAATCGGTTTTCCGCCTCTTTTTGCTATTCCTGATGCCATAGCAACAGCTTGCTGTTCTGCTATACCTACGTCAACGTAGTGACTTCCCAATTTATCTCTGAATGATTTATCCCAAGCAAAAACCCCCGGTGTAGCTGCGTTCATTGCGATTATGGGTTCTCCTTCGGATATTTTATCTAAAATGTAGTCTTTTGTAATTGATTCATAACTTTCGGTTTGAGGAACAGAGGGTTCATTAAGTCTGTCTAAAGTACCAGGTATAATCCAGTGGAACGGTTCTTTGTCAGTTTCCGCAGGTTTAAACCCTTTGCCTTTTATTGTATGCATATGAACTAAAACCGGATGGTCTGTATCTTTTACACTTTTGAATAAATCAATCAGCTTCACTATATTATGACCGTCATCTATGTATCTATAGTCAAACCCAAGAGCTTTAAAAAAGTTGTCTTTAACATCTCCGTTGTTTTTTCTTAATTCAGTAAGAAGATTACATATACCGCCTTGATTTTCCGCAATAGACATGTCATTATCGTTAACTATTATAATAATATTACTTACAAGAACGGAAGCATTGTTAAGTCCTTCAAGCGCTTCTCCTCCCGTCAAAGATCCATCACCAATTACGGCAATAACATTTTCTTTTCCGCCAACCAAGTCACGACCTTTTGCAAGTCCTGTTGCCAAACTTACAGATGTTGAAGTATGCCCTACTTTGAATAAATCATGATCACTTTCTTCCGGTGCAGTGTATCCTGTATATTTGTGGTAAGTTTCAGGATTTGTGAAACCTTCTTTTCTTCCTGTTAAAATTTTGTGCGGATAGCACTGATGTGATACATCAAAAACAATCTTATCGACAGGAGAGTTAAATACATAGTGAAGCGCAATAGTTGCTTCTACCATGCCAAGATTCGGACCGAAGTGACCACCTGTTGTGTTAACTTTTTTTATGATTAATTCTCTTATCTCATTTGCCAGCAGTTGCAATTCTTTTAATTCAAGCTTTTTTAAATCTTCCGGAGAATTAACTCTGTCCAAAACTTTTGTAATTGTTTCTGTCATATAAAATCCTTTCTCTTACAATAAAAACATTATATCATGAGAGAAAGTTCTATATTAACAATAATACTTACTGTTACCCAGCAGCATATCTTTATTAAATTCTTGCACAAGTTTTGACGACACCAGCCAATTAATATTTCCATCGGGATACTTGATATAATGTTTAGTCGAACACATTGTTGAAACGTAACAAGCATCAATAACATTCATAAATGAAATGTCAACGGAAAATTTTTCACACTTTGTTTTATCAATGTATGAATTTATGTATTCAATCGCCTGATTTGGATTAGTTGTATTCGGAATAATAATCTCGCCCTCAGTGAGGAGAGTATTAGGGGTGCTATATTGATGTGACATGTATATTTCCTTAACACTCTATATATCGACTGAATAAAAAAAATCTTAACTGATACACAAATTTTCTCCTCTAAATAGTGTAGAAAGTTCAAATTTATGCTAAAATTTTCCGTATGAATGAGTTTTTAATAAAAGAAATTATCAATGCCGATATAGAAAATGAATTAAAGGACATCGGATTTGATGAAGGATATAGGTTTATTGCTTCAGATAAATTCAAATATAAAAACCTAAAAATATACGGCTTGAATTCTGCTCAAGCAAATATTATCAAACAGGCAGCTCTTTCTGTCGGAGCAGACTGCGCAACCCATAAATCGGTTATTCAAGGCAAAATTGAAAAATCCAATGTGATTTTGGGCGGAAGCATATCTCAGCTAAAAAAAATAGCAGAAAATCTCAGACGGCAGCCGTTTAAGCTTTATCTTTTAGGAAATAGAATAGAAGAACATATTAATCTAAAAAAAAGAAGCGTTAAAACAAAATTAATGGGAATTCTAAATGTAACGCCGGATTCTTTTTCTGACGGCGGAAAATATATAGAACCTGTTACAGCACAAAAACATTTAATTGAATTAATACAAGACGGTGCAGATATAATTGATATCGGAGCAGAAAGCACAAAACCGTATTCTGAAGCAGTATCTGCCGATGAACAAATAGAACGGCTTAAACCGATAATGAATTTTATATTGAAAGAAAACATAAATATTCCGATAAGTATTGATACACGTTCCTCAATTGTTGCAGACTTCGTACTTAATAACGGAGCAAGTATTATCAATGATGTTTCAGGACTTGATTACGACACAAATATGGCTAAAATTATATCTAAACATAATGCCGGTTTAATAATTCAACACTCTAAAGGAATACCTGAAAATATGCAGGACAATCCTACTTATAATAATTTAATTGAAGAAATATTTTTAAGTCTTAAAAATAAAATTGAATACGCTAGAAACATTGGAATTAGCGATATTATAGCAGATGTTGGCATAGGATTCGGAAAGACAAAAAAACATAATTTTGAGATACTGGACAGGATTGAAGAATTTTATGCGCTAAATTGTCCTATTATGGCAGGAATATCAAGAAAAAGTATGCTCGGAGCAAAAGAAGATAATAATGAGTTAAAAGATTCGCTTACCCTTGCAGTATCATATCCTTTAATAAGAAAAAATATTGATTATCTTAGAGTACACAACGTAAAACTGCACAAATCATTATTAAATTGTTTAAATTTTTAATTCATTAGAATTATTCTCAATTCGGATTAAATTTGATACAATAAATTGTATAAAATAGGAGAATATGAGAATATGTCTATTGATGATACTTTAGTTATGATTTTAGCAGGCGGAGAAGGAAAAAGACTTCACCCTCTTACTCAGGATAGAGCTAAGCCAGCTGTTCCGTTTGGCGGAAGATATAGAATTATTGATTTTGTTCTTAATAATTTTATTAATTCAGGATTTTTTAAGATTAAAGTATTAACTCAATACAAATCCGATTCATTGAATAAACACATCTCAAAAGGCTGGCAGTTGTCACCGTTTTTAAATCAATATGTAGACCTTGTTCCTGCGCAAATGAGAACAGGCGGCTCTTGGTACACAGGTACAGCTGATGCTGTTTATCAAAA
>CADBXV010000036.1 GCA_902798645.1 uncultured bacterium | reverse complement strand
AACGTGTGGTTTCGTACGTTCATACTTTTCACGTGCCATGAGATTAATCTCCTTCTTTGATTAAATATACTACGTTAACTTATACCTTACTAAGTTATATAATTATTTTAGCCACTAAAGAATTCTTGTCAATATTAAACTACATGAGAGTTTAAGTAATTTTATTATATCTGTCTATTAGTTTGTGTTATTATGGATTATAAATTGGGGGGCTGATGGATATAGGGATTTTATGTAAAAAGAATAAAAATTGCATAATTCCGATTTTTATTTTTTTACTGTTGACTTTTTTTAGAACAATTAATCAAGTTCCTACTTTTGATGAATCGCATGCATGGGTAGTTGCTAAGGCGCTTAACTTAAGTAATTGGATTTATATATCAAAAATAGAAGGTCATCCCCTCCTTTGGTATTTAGTATTAAAACCTTTTACTTATTTTAGAATATTATATCCGTACTCTATGATGCTTATAAACTATTTCTTTTGTATTGCATCTATTTTTATTTTGTGGAACAATTCACCTTTTAGCAACTTAATGAAGATCGGAATAACCTTTTCCGCAATGTATATTTTTAAACTTTCTGTTTTTTCAAGAGGATATGCATTAGGTGTTTTCCTTATTTTTCTGATTTGCGCATATAGGCGTGAAATAATAAAAAAATCGTACTGCTATTCATTAATTCTAATGATTGCATTAAATGTTAATATAATGTGTTCTATTGGTGTAAGCTGGTTTGTTGCGGAATTCTTTATAAAAATAATAAAAAGTTCTTTTAGTACAATTAAAAAGTTATTATTATTGTTACCACCGTCTTTAGGAGGTTTGTTATTGGTATATCCTTATTTAAACGGATATGGTACGGAGATTTCAAGTGGTATATCAAATATAGGTCCAAAATTTTTAGTATCATTTTTTACTCATCCTGCAAATTTTTTATTGAGTGCGTATTCTATTGTTTTATTATTATTGTTATTTAAGATAAAAGGTTTTTGGCTCAAAACATTTGTTCTGTATACTAATATAATGATGGTGACTTTGTTCTGTTTCTTTTATCCCGGTTTTTATCATCATTTCATGTTCTTCTTTATTTATTTAATTGTATTTATTTGGATTACAGAAGGAGAAAATTACTTTAAGGAATACAAGGGAATTAATATTTTGAATATATTAATGATAGTTATGCTAGTTCTTCCTATTAATATAAATTTAGAACTTGAACAAGTTTTGCATTTTAAATATGTCAAAAATCCAAAATTAATAGTAAAAATGCTGAACAATGAACCTAAATTTCGTAATAGTACAGTATATTTGGAAGCTTCGCTGTATCATCTTATTCCTTATTTAAAAGAGGATATAAATTTAATGAATTCTTGTTCATTAAAACCTTTAACTTGGAATATTCTTACAATAACAGATTGTGTTCCCGAGCATGAAAAACATATTAAAAATGACGGACATAATACATTTTTAATTTCAACAAAAAACTATGATACTATAAAAGGAGAAAAGGACTTTATCTTTAAAGAGCTATATGTATACAAAATTGAGGGTAAAAGATAAGTGGCAAAGAGAGCTGTAATTATTGGTGCAGGGCCTGCGGGACTTACTGCAGCGTATGAATTATTAACAAAAACAGATATAATTCCGATAATCTTGGAAGAAAGCGATTCTGCCGGCGGAATTGCAAAAACAGTTTTCCATAACGGTAATGGTATTGATTTAGGAGGTCATCGTTTATTTTCTAAAAGTCAAATAATTTTGGATATGTGGGAAAAATTTTTACCGCTACAGGGAAAACCTCCGATTGATGATAAAATATTAGGCAGGAATATTACAGTATCAAAAAACGGGCCTGATCCGGATGAAGCAGACATTGTAATGCTAAAAAGAAAGCGGCTTTCCAGAATTTATTATTTAAGAAAGTTTTTTAACTACCCAATATCGTTAAGCCTTGCAACAATTTTAAACATGGGTATTATTCGCACTGCAAAATCAGGATTTAGTTATATTAAATCTTGTTTTATAAAACGTGAAGAAAAAAATTTAGAAGACTTTATGATTAATCGTTTCGGAAAAGTTCTATACGAAACATTTTTTGAAAAATACACGCAAAAAGTTTGGGGACTTCACCCGAAACAAATTTCTAAAGAATGGGGAGAACAAAGAATTAAAGGGTTGTCACTTTCCAAAGCTATTATAAACGCTATTTTATCGCCTTTGCACCTAATTTCGAACAAAAAGAAGGAAACAACGCTTATTGATGAATATTTTTATCCAAAATACGGTTGCGGACAACTTTGGAACATTATGGCGGATAAAATTATTGAGCTTGGCGGTGAAATTAAGTTTAATACGCAGGTAGTAGAATTTAAACATTCTGACAATCGTATTACATCAGTTATTGCCCAAAGACCTGATGGACAAGAAATTATAAACAATGCTGATTATATAATCTCATCCATGCCGATTAAAGATTTGGTTCTTGGGCTTGAAAATATTCCTGAAAACATTGAAACAATCGCAACTGAACTTCCATATCGTGATTATATACTTGCAGGTTTTTATATTGATAAATTTAACTTGAAAAATAATACAAAAATTAGAACTATAAATAACATTTGTCCGGATTCGTGGATTTACCTTCAAGAAGACGATATCACAGCAGGTAGATTACAAATAATGAATAATTGGTCGCCTTACCTTGTAAAAGATTTTAAGAATAAAGTTTTTATCAGTCTTGAATACTTTGCAAATGAGGGTGATGAACTTTGGTCTTTAAGCGATGATGAAATGTTAAAAGTAGCAATAAAAGACATAAAATCTCTTAACTTGACTGAAGAAGAACATATTTTAGACAAAACAGTTATAAGAGTGAAAAAAGCTTACCCAGCATATTTTGGTGCATACTCGGATTTTTATAAAGTAAAAGACTATTTGAACAGTTTTGCTAATTTATATTGTATAGGCAGAAATGGGCAACACAAGTACAATAACATGGATCATTCAATGCTAAGCGGTATAGAAGCTGTTAAATGTATAAAAAATAATGCTGATAAAAAAATCTTGTGGGAAGTTAATACAGAAAAAGAATATCACGAAGAATAAGGGGTAAAATACAAAAATAAATGACATATTGAAATATCAATATATCATTTATTTTTAAGCCATTTTTTTATGTTTTTATTTTACGTCACCTTTAATAACAATAAGGTTTTTAACTATTTTCATAGCAACAGTAGGAAGAACAACTTCATCTAACCCGTCTGCAATACTTAATATACCGCCGGCTTTTAGTGTGACGTCTTCTCCTTTGTATTGGAAAACATACTCAGTATCTCTATCTGACCTGATTGTAATTTGATTTGTCATTTTTTCTCCTAATTTTATTTGGTGCAAAAATTTGCATTCTACTTTCTAAATTATAATGTAGGTCAGGCAAAGCCTGACCTACAATTTTCTATGTGCTTAGATATTAATCAAATACATAGCTGATAATAGCAGCTTCTCTTGCTCTTTTGATAGCAGTTGTAATCATTCTTTGATGTCTTGCACAGTTACCTGTAACACGTCTTGGAATAATTTTTCCTGCCTCTGTTAAGTATCTTTTAAGTTTTGCTGCATCTTTGTAATCGATAGAATCAACATGTTCAGCACAAAAACTGCATGTTTTCTTTTTCTTTCTATCTGCTGCATCTTGTTTTGCCATTGTTCTATTTTGCCTTTCTAGCCTTTTGTTGTTTTGTAATTATGTGACGAAGTAACTGACTGATTAGAATGGTATTTCGTCTTCACCAATCAGTTCATCAGTGAATTCTTCTTCTTTAGGGAATTTTACAATTTCTTCATTAGAACTGCTGCCGGAATTCCCTGTTCCCGTAGTTGCAGACATCGGCTCTATTGTATTTGCATCTATTTCAAAGATTCTTCTTTCAGCACCGTTCTCATTTTTTACGGTTGTAATTTGTAACCTTCCTTCAACAAGAACTCTATCGTCTTTTCCTAAGGATGATACAACTTCGTCAAGTGCTGTACGTTTTGCGATTACTCTTAGCAACATTTCTTCTCTGTCACCTATGTTGATAACAAAAGAAGAAACCGGAATATTATTTTGAGTAAATCTTTTTTCAGGTGTTCTGTATATTGAGCCTGTAACAACTGCCTTTGCCAATGTCATAATTATCACCTCTTATATGTTAAACAGTTTGAGCTTTCTTAGCTGCTTCCATAAACATAAATCTTAGAACATTATCATTTAATTTAAGATTTCTCTTGAATTCAACAATAGCGTCTGCAGGAAGTGAAATAATCATATTTGTAAAGAATCCGTCTCTGTAACCTTGAAGGTCATAAGCAAGTTTCTTTCTGCCCATTTTGTCTACTGAAGATACTTCACCTTTTGCGGTTTTTACATCAGATGAAATTTTATCAACAGCTTTGTCTAACTCTTCAGAGTCAAGACTTGGTTTAAAAATTGTCAATAATTCGTAATTTTTCATATTAATATTCTCCTTATATGACCATGCTAACATAAACAAATAACTAAGCAAGAGGAAATTTGAAAGTGGAAAGTTAAAAGTGAGAAGTTATTATTGGTTAGTAATGTGCGATGCACAATAACGAAGTGTGCGGTGTGCCGCACCAATATGTGAATAAGCAAATATTTTTTTAGAATAAATTTATACTTTCAATTTTTAACTTTTAACTTTCAGCAGTCCACTTTTTGGGGTCAAACCTTAAGTCGTTGACTTTCATTTGTAAACTTTTAAGATAAGGTTGAAATTTTTGCAAAAGTATAACTTTGCGTAATGATAATTCCTGTGCTATAACAGGATTTGCGCATGCAATAACCATTACACCCTGAGGCATCATTGAATAAGGACGGGATTGGTGCTGAAATTTTTCAGGCAAAATTTTATCCCACATGTTGAACAGGTTTGTTCTTGCTACGGCTTTTTTCAATTGAGGATTATCCATCATTGAATTAATTACGGAATCAACTCCTTCAAAATCTGTATATAAAACCTTTCCCAAAATTGCTCCTTAAGATATGTGAACTTATACTTTACGGCTATTTATATTTGCCTTGATTTCTAACCCCTTTACCGGCACATCCGTTTATGATAATATGCCCATATGATTTGTAATTTAGATGATATCATAAAAAAATCAAAAAAGATACTGCTTTTATCTCATATGAATCCGGACGGTGATACATTGGGCTCAATGTGCGCAATGTACAGCATGATTTATAACAGGTTCAAGATAAAAGCTGATATGAACGTAGTATCGAATGTTCCGTTTAATTACAAGTTTTTACCTAACGTAAATTTAGCTCAAAGATATTATGACAAATCTATTGTTTATGATTTAGTTATAACTCTTGATGTTGCTGCTCTTGACAGAATTTTGGATTCGCAAACTCTTTTTGAAAGAGCAAAATGTACTGTTAATATTGATCACCACAAAACTAATCCAAAATTCGGCGACTATCAAATAATTGAACCGAATTCAAGTTCTTGCGGTGAGGTTTTATACAATTACTTTAAATCAAACGGCTGGAGAATTGATAAAGATTCTGCTGTATGTTTATACACTGCAATAATGACAGATACAGGGAATTTTAAATTTGAAAATACTTCCGCAAATGTATTCAGAGCTGTTGCCGATTTGGTTGAGACCGGTGCTAATCCAAATTACATTTACAAACAGTGCTATGAAACAAAAACAAAGAATTTTGTTTTATTCCAAAATTATTGTGTAAATAAAGCAGATTTTTCAAATGATAATAAGATAGTTTATACAACTGTGTATAAAAAGGATTTGGAAAAATTTTCGGCAGGAGATGACTATACAGACGGTATTGCCGAAACCTTGAGAGCTATTGATACAACAGAAGTTGCATTTGTTGCCAAAGAAGTTGATACTAAATTAACAAAAATCTCCATGAGGAGTAAAAATATTGATGTAGCAAAGATATGCTCACAATTCGGCGGAGGCGGACACACTTATGCTGCAGGATGTACAATAAAAGCTTCTGTTAAAGATTCTATAAACAAATTATTGAAAGAAATTAAACTGTGAAACAAAAATTTAAAACAATTCAAAATATAATAAAAGCCGTAGTTGATAACGATTTATTCGGAATGGCTGCGGAGATGGGATTTATGCTTGTAATTGGCTTTTTCCCGTTTATGCTTTTTTTAACAGCTGTGTTTGGATGGCTTGGTAAACATACATTTATGAATCCTTTGATGGATTTTTTCTGTAAAGTTATTCCCGGTGATGTATTAAACCTTCTTCAAATAGTAATGAATGATATTTGGTTTTTCTCTAAAGGCGGATTAATTGCCGCTTTAGGTTTTACGATAACGGTAATTTTATCTACAAACGCAATTGCAATTGTTGCTAAAGGTTTAAACAGAGCATACAAGCTTGAAGATACACGATCATGGATTTATAATAGAGTTCTTGCTTTAATTATGGTTTTTGTTAATGCTTTGATTTTATTTTTAAGCATTGACTTAATAGTATTTGGTAAAGTAATAATTAAATTTTTAACAACATATCTCGGACTTACCGTATCTTTAGGAAATATAATTTTATTTGTAAGATGGCCGTTAGCTTTTATTGCTTTATTTATTATGGCATACCTTCATTATTATATTTTACCTGACTTGCAATGCCCTGAAAAACTTAGACGTAAGAGCGCACTTCCGGGGGCTTTTTTCTTTACGATTTCTTGGTTAATCGGTTCTTGGGCTTTTTCCGTATATATTAATAACCTTCATACATACAATTTTGTTTATGGTACTATTGCAGGCTTTGCTATTCTTATGATATGGCTTTATTATACTTCCATTCTTGTTCTTGTTGGCGGTCAAATAAATTCTCAATTGTTTGACAAACTTGAGAGAAAAGAAGAATTGATGGAAAAACGTCATAAGGTAAATCAAGATGCTTAATCGTTATAAAAAGTATTTGGAAGTATTAGATGTGAAGCTAAATCATCTTTTTGAACAGCAGGCACCTTTTATAAAGTGTAAAAAAGGGTGTGCGTATTGTTGTAAAGACGGAGAATACCCCATGTCTGAACTTGAATATATAAACCTGATGTTTGAATATAATTCTCTTTCGGGTGATTTACAAGATAAGATTAATAAAAAAATAGAAGCTCTTTTAAGTTCGAACAGGCATAAATTGTATGAATGCCCGTTTTTGACAGATGATTGTTGTTCCGTTTATTCTGCAAGACCTCTTATTTGCAGGTCGTTTGGTTTGATAACATATTATAAGAACAGTAAAAATAAAATTCCGTTTTGCGTAGATTTGGGACTCAATTATTCAAATGTATATGATAAAGAGTCCTGTATGCTTACAATGTATGCGAAAGACGGAACTAAACCTGCCGCTTACAATGTCGAAAGAAATACCCTCAGAGACAAAGAGATGGAAGAATTATTCGATATAAGATTTGGAGAAGATATAACAAATAAAAAGCTCCCGATAAAATCAAAGAGCTTAATAATTGTGTAAGTAATATTTTAAGAGATGTAAGTAGTTTTTATTGTTTTTTGTAAGTGATGTAAGTGATTTTTAAGACTGCGATAAAGTTTTTGTGCTTACCCCCTTTATTTACCCCCCTTATTTAACTAAAGTAGAGATAAATCTGATAGAATCGTCTGCTAATTCTTTGAAGAAATCTCTTGCTATGTTTGAAAGAGGTCTGTTGTCGATTTTATCGAATATTGCATAAATAGGATCTCCACCGTTGTTGAATCTCATTTGTCTGTCTTGTTTGTTTAAATAATAAAAATTAAAGTTTTCAGGAATTTCTAAAGATCCAACCGGTTTTTTGTTTCTTTCTATTGCGCTGTATCCAACCGGTTTTTTGTTTCTTTCTATTGCGCTGTATAATTCTGTCATCTCTTTATCTCTCTTTTAATTATCACTTACATATATATAAAGTATATAAGCTTTTAGAAATTGCCTTTTTTGATTCTTTTTATTAAGAATTGTAAAGATGAACTTATTTTTTTAGAAAATTCTTAATAATATGTACTATTTGTAAAAGCTGATTTTTAGATTTATAATTATTTTATAAGGAGAAAGAAAATGAAAAGAGAGTTAATATTTTTAGGACCGCCTGCATGCGGAAAAGGAACACAAACAAATAAATTATCGGAATATTTAGGATTCCCTCACATTGATACAGGCTCCCTTTTAAGAGCTGAAATTGCAAAAGCAACACCTGACGGGATTGTTGCAAAGTCTTTTATTGACAAAGGACAGTTAGTTCCTCCTGAGCTTGTAGGAAATATAATAAAAAACAGATTATCAGAAAAAGATTGTAATAACGGATATGTACTTGACGGATATCCGAGAAGTATTGCTCAAGCGGAATTATTAGAAAAAATTAACTCTGATATTGATAACGACACAGCAGATTTTAAAGCTATTTATTTTGATATTGATAAGGAACTTTTAATAGAAAGAATTGTGAACAGACAATCTTGTCCGAAATGTGGTGAAATTTATAATAAAAAACATAAACCGCCTAAAAAAGAAAACATTTGTGACAAGTGCAATGTTGAACTCAAAACACGTGCAGATGATACTGAAGAGATTGCCAGAGCAAGATTTGACACCTATTATAGAGAAACAGCTCCGCTTATTGATTTTTATAAAAAAAAGGGTGTTCTATATAAAATGGACGCAAACGGTTCAATAGATGAAGTCTGGGGCAGGCTTATGAAGATTGTTAATAAATAATTTATTTAATAGGTTAACTAAAAAGTCAGAGTTCTAATCTTTCAAGATTCTTCGCCCCAAACCGATACATGGCTCAGAATGACGTAGATGTCTGATATTTAGTAATTTGTTATTTTGAGGCGTAAGCCGAAGAATCTCATAAAATCCTGACTTTTTAGTCACCATTTTTGAATAGTTAAAAAAAAATAAATTTTATCCTCATTTCCGATTTGATGTCATATAATTATCTTATATAATGTTAAATAGGGGGATGAATATGGAAAATCCATTCAAAAAAGCTGTCAAAGAAGAAGACGGTGAAAATATAAAAACCGCAATAGAACAAGATAAAAATATGGAAGTTGCGGAAGAAAATACAGAAACTTCATCTGAAGAAAATGCTGTTTCTGAAGAAGAATCAGTTGAAAAACAAGAAGAAAGTATTAATCCGCTACAAGAAAAATATGATACTTTGAACAACCAATATATAAGACTTGCAGCAGATTTTGAAAACTTTAGAAAACGTACCGAACAAGAACGTGAGGCTTTACTTAAATATGGTGCTGAAAGCACATTAAAGAAAATGCTTGAAGTTCTTGATAATTTTGAAAGAGGACTTAAAGCTATAGAAACAGTAGAAGATTGCGATAAGGTTAAAGAGTGCTATAATCTGGCATATAAAAACTTTACCGATGTTTTAACCAAAGCAGGATTGGAAACAATTAAAGCCGAAGGTGAAACATTTGACCCGAACTTCCACGAAGCAGTTATGCAAACACCATCAACAGATGTTCCGGAACATACAATTATAGCCGAACTACAAAAGGGATATAAGCTTGGCGACAAAGTTCTCAGACCGACTCTTGTCAATGTTGCAACAGAAGGTTAGTATAATAAAATTTGTACGTCAGCAAAGTAGGTTGGGTATACCTGCCCAACAACAAAAAAACAAAATGTAAGTTGGGTTTTCTACCCGACAGCAATAGGGAAAACGAATAGCAATGAGTGATTATTATGAGATATTAGGCGTTGAAAAAAATGCCACAAAAGATGAAATAAAAAGTGCTTTTAGGAAAATGGCACGGAAATGGCATCCGGACGTTAACAAAGCTCCGGAAGCAGAAGCAAAATTTAAAGAGCTTGGCAAAGCTTATGAAACATTAATTGACGATGATAAACGTGCAACATATGACAGGTACGGCGAAGATGGGTTGCGTGATGCCGGATTTAATACTCAAGGACCATTTGCCGGAGGTTTTGGAGATTTAGAAGAAGTTTTTAATTCTTTCTTCGGTGGAGGATTCGGTGGAGGATTTGGCTTTGGCGGATCAAGGCAACGGGATCCGAATGCCCCTCAAAGAGGTGATGATTTAAGACTTGACATAACTCTTGATTTTGAAGAAGCCGTTTTTGGATTAACAAAAGAGGTTAAAATCGACCATTTGGAAGAATGTCCTACTTGCAAAGGAACAGGCGCAAAAGAAGGTGCAAAACCTGAAACATGTAAACAATGCGGCGGTCAAGGACGCATTCAGCAAACAACAAGAACGGTTTTAGGACACTTCACCCAGATTGTAACTTGTCCTCATTGTCACGGAAAAGGTACAGTAATATCAGATCCTTGCCATGATTGTCATGGTGAAGGCCGAAAAAATGTTGAAAAGAAAATTGAAGTTAAAATTCCTGCCGGAGTTGACAACGGTTCCAAGATGCGTCTTTCTCACGAAGGTGATGCCGGAACAAACGGAGATATTGCAGGAGATTTATACATAGTAATCCACGTTAACCCTTCTGCATATTACCAAAGAGAAGGAATTGACGTTATAACAAAATTAGAAGTAACACCTGCACAAGCTGTTCTTGGTGATATTGTTAAAATTAAAACACTTAATGGCGAACAGAATTTAACAATTCCTGCCGGTACTCAACACGGAGGAATAGTAAGAATTAAAGGTGCAGGAATTCCGAGTATATCAAAGCCAACTCTTAGGGGTGACCATTTAGTTGTTATTTCAGTAAAAATTCCGACAAAAATTTCTAATGATGAAAGAATATTATATTCAAAATTACTTGAAATTCAAACCGGACAAAAAAACAATCCTTCAGCAAAAGAACGAATTAAAGGTATGTTTAAGTAACAACAACTGTTGTTTTTCAAAATAAGTTTCTTGTGGTAAAATATTAATGCGAATTAATTTCGGAGAAAAAATGCGTAAGTTTTTATTATTAATGGGAATACTTGTTTTAACTGCCTCAAATTCTTTTGGTGCAAAAATTCCGGAGGAAGTCAGAGCCTATATAAATCAAGAGATACCTAATACGGAAATTCGATTTGACGGTGTTATGGTTTTACCTTCTAACACTATATACTTGCCGCTTTATCCATCACTATTCTCCGACATAAAAACTTTATCTATTAAGGAAACTTATCCTGCAGGAAAAACTCTTGCACAAGAACCTGATATTGTTATATTTAACAATGATTTTGTACTAATGAAAGTTTTGTCTGACAAAGAAGGACACCGAACTGTTTTGCATCTTGCTCAACCTCCCGTTGAAGTGAGAACTGCCTTGCTTCCTCAAGATATGCTTGTTCCGAGCGGTTTAATAATTCCTGAAAATATTAAAGGTATAATTGGAAACCTAAAAATAGATACAAAAGGAGAGGATATTATCAAGGTTAATAATGATGATTCTTTTGAAGAATTTTTAAAACAGTCTGAGCCTATTAACCCTCAAACATTGATATCTCAGCTTGCAAACAAATCTGTTTATGTAACAACAAATTATTCAAAAAACATTCAGGTTGTAGAGCCGGCAAAAGCCAGCCCAAGTTATTCTCTAGCACAAAAGTCTATTCCTATCGATGTAAAAGCAGTTAATAACGGTAAATTTTTATTAGTTACATCTTATGACAGACCTTTTATTGATGTAGTTTCTGTTGCTGATTCAAGATTTATAAAACAAATTGCAATTAATTCTAATCCAGAACAGATATTATTAGATGAAGAAAATAATAAGGCATATGTAACATCTCCGGCTGAATCAATGATTTTTGTTATTGACCTAAAAAATATGGCACTTTGCCAAAAAATTAAGATTAACGGATATTGCGAGCATATTATACTAAGTGATGGAAAACTGTTTTATGTTGATAAATTCCAAAATGAGATTTGGGCAATTGAATTAACAAATGAGTACAGACTTAGAGATATCGGTAAATTTCCTAACGTATCTGCATTAGCTTTTGCTAACAATAAATTATTTATATCAAGCAGGACTAAAAGCCGTATTGCCGTTATAGATTATGACACATTAGGTTTAATAAACGAATTTACTACAGTTAATAAACCTACTGCAATGTTAACACATGGAAATATTCTTTATGTTTTAGGTTCACAAAATAACGAAATTCAAGTTCTAGATACTGTTTCCAATACAATTTCCGGTGAAATTAAACTCGGTACCGGCGGTTACTCTTCCGGACTAAAGAGAATTACTGATAATAAGGATTTAGCAATTGTTACCGATTTAAAAAATAATTATTATTCAATCATAGACTTAAATTCAGGTACACTTATTAAGACCTATGAATTAAACATCCCGATTAAAGATGTAATTATTGCTGACAAAGTAAGATTATTTGAATAGGTCATAAGTAGTCAAATGGATATTATACTGGACGAAACAACTAATAATATTATGACAGAGCTTGAAAAAACTCAAAAAGAGTTTTGGAATATTTCAAGAGAAACCGGTGTCATGCTTAATATGTTCATAAAAATGATGAACGCTAAAAATGCAATAGAGATAGGGACTTCTAACGGGTATTCGGGTTTGTGGCTATCTAAAGCATTGAAACAAACAGGCGGGCATCTTACTACTATTGAATTTTATGAAAAGCGCCAAAGTGTTGCTATAGAAAATTTTAAAACCTGTGGTGTAGATGATATTATTACACCTATCCAAGGTTCTGCAATTATGATTCTGGAAAATTTACCTAAAGATACAAAATTTGATTTCGTTTTTATAGATGCAAATAAAAGAGAGTACATAAAATATTTTAATATACTAAGACCTCATTTAACCGAAAAATGCTTAATAACGGCAGATAATATTACTTCTCATGCTGAAAAAGTACAGGATTTTGTTGATGCAATTAACAACGATGATGAATTTCAATATCAAATCTTAAACCTGCCGGCAGGACTACTCGTTGCATACAGAAACTAATAAACATTAAATAAAAATATTGTAATATTTTGTAACATATCTTCAGTACTACGCAATTTTTTTAATATAAATTTTTTTATATATGTAAGGGATATTATTAATTTTTTGAAGAGGATAATAAATGTCTTATACATATAAATTAGGGAAAAATTACTCTGACGAATACGAAGAATACGGAAAACAAATTATTTCAGAGAATAAACAACTTTTAAAAAAAGCCGGTATTAAGTCTCCTGTTTTTGATAATGATTTAAAAACTGAAAACACAGGTTTGGTTATTGAAAAAACAGAAACAGATGAAAATAAAGATAACGATAAAATAGAAAAAAATAATAAAAAGACTACGTTTAAAGAGAGCTCTATATCAAAAAATTCCACAATACATGATGTTACATCATCCACAGGAATGCTTAACACTATATATAAAAACAGCCAGAAAGCTTACGGAACAATGCCATCTGACAAAATTGATGATGCATTGGATATAGATGAATTTACCAATTCACTGGAAGAATCTAACGGAAGCGATCAAAATGATGATATGGCGGAATTTTTGTCAAGAGATTATGAAAAAGGTTATCACATAAACGGTGGTGGATATACTTATTATGAAGAAGATTCAAATTTGTCAACAACAGCTGTTGCAGCAAATATTACTGGTTCTTATAAAAGCAAAGATGAAAGATTGACACTAAGTTACGGCGGATCTTTTGAGTATTCAAACCACAGAGAGTTTTCGGATAAAACCTTAGAAAATGATAATAAAAGCGGTAACGCAATCTTAATGGCTAAATACAAAGCTAAAGACTTTACATATGCTGCCGGCGGTATTGGTAATTTTTATGACGACGATTCTGAACAGTACAATTTATACGGCGGCATTATGCATAATAACACAGGAATTGCTGCTACTGTAAGAAGGAATATTTTTGTTTCTCATGACGCAAACGGAACATCAATTAAAAATAAAACTGATATAAAACTTCATATACTAAAACCAAAACCTGCTGAAGAAAAAAATAACGCACCAGAATCTCCTTCTCCTGAATCAACTAAAAAATATGAAAGCCATGTAAGGGATAATGCGCAAGAAGTAGAATCTATTGCTGATGAAGAAGGATATGGATTTGGTATGAACTTAAAACTTACATCCGCAACTGATTCTGATGAATATGGCATACAGTTGAAATATGCTTCTTTAATCACGAAAAAAAATGATAAAAAAAATAAGATTGTTCTAACACCATATATCGAACTTGACGATTATCACCCAAACACTGATGAAGGTTTAAAGATTCGTACCGGAATTATAGGAAAATTAGCTTATTCAACTGATAATAACTTAAACATTTCGGCTGAAGCAATTCTCGACAATAAAAGAATTATTCAACCCGGATCTAATCCCGAAGATACATTTATGGCGGTACTAGATTCTACTGTCAGTAAAAATCGAATTTCTGCATCTGTATCAACTGGATATATCAATTCTAATTCAAACATAAAATATTCTTTTATCACAGGTAAACTTAAATATACAATGAAAAATTCGTCATTAACTTTTGGCATAGGTCAACAAAGTTATAATGACAGCAGCAGCAAAAATAAAGTTTTCCACACAAATTTAGAATACGCAATTAATTTATAATCATATATTTTGCTAAAACCTTTGTAACTTTTACATCTTGATAATACATATAGTTTTTCAAAAAATGAATAAGATTATGGTATAATAAGTATAGAAAGAGGTATGAAGTGTACGAGTTCCCGTTTGAATTAGATGATTTTCAGAAAGAAGCGTGTAATTATATTAGTGAAGGAAAAAGCGTTGTTGTTTGCGCCCCGACAGGAGCCGGAAAAACAGTAATAGCACAACACGCAATCCATTGCGCACTAAGAGATAATAAAAGAGTGTTCTACACAACCCCGCTTAAAGCACTCTCAAACCAAAAATTCAGTGATTTTTCGGAACAATACGGACATGATAAAGTAGGCCTTTTAACCGGAGATTCTTCATTTAATCGTGATGCACAAATTGTTGTAATGACAACAGAAGTTTTCAGAAACATGCTCTATGGCACAAACTTTGGCTCTGTAACTGACAATATGAAAGAAGTGAAATACGTTATCTTAGACGAAGTTCATTATATGAATGATGAGCAAAGAGGAACTGTTTGGGAAGAAAGCATAATTTATTGCCCGACAAATGTTCAAATAATTGCTCTTTCCGCAACCGTTGCTAATGCTGATAAATTAACAGATTGGATAAATACTGTCCACTCAAAAACAGAACTTGTAAATACTGATTTTCGTCCGGTTCCGCTGAGATTTTATTATTTTGATTTATCTCAACCTCATACTATTTTACCGCTATTAACACCGTCAGGTGCATTAAATAACAAAATTAAACCGGAGAAAAAACAATTCCGCAGGGGAAAGCCTGTATCTAAAAGAAATACCGTTAAAGATGTTATTAGAGTTTTACATGAAAAAGATATGCTTCCTGCAATTTATTTTACATTTTCCAGAAAAAAATGCGATGAGCAAATGGAAAAATGTGCGGATTTGTGCCTTGTAACACCTAAAGAACAAGAAGAAATAAGACAAATAATAGATGATTATATAGCAGAAAATCCTTATTTATATAAAAACAAGCACATTGAATACTTACTTTTAGGTGTTGCTTCACACCATGCCGGTCTTCTTCCCGGGTGGAAAATATTGGTTGAAAAACTTTTCCAAAAAGGTCTGATTAAAGTTGTATTTGCAACAGAAACACTTGCTGCAGGAATAAACATGCCTGCTCGTTCAACTGTAATAAGTTCTATAAGCAAAAGAACAGACACGGGACATAGAACACTTACACCAAGCGAATTTTTGCAGATGTCCGGTCGTGCAGGACGAAGAGGGATGGACGAAATCGGATATGTAACAATTGTGGGAACAGCATTTCAGACACCTGACGAGGTTGCTGAGCTTGTCTTAAGTGATGCAAACCCTCTTGAAAGTAAATTCTCGCCTAGCTATTCCATGGTTTTAAACCTATTACAAAGATTTACCTTAGATGAAGCAAAAGAACTTGTACTAAAAAGTTTTGGATATTTTTCTTCTAATTCAAGAGTTGAACCTTTACTAAAACAACAAGAAGATAATCAAAAAATGATTGATGAATGCAATTCTTTCCGTTGCTTCTGTAATCGTACTAATCAGGATTTATTGGATTATAACAAAATTAGAGAAATTTACGTTCAAAACAGAAGGACTTTTAAAACAATTCAAAAACAGGAAAAAAAGAAAAACAGACCATTAACAGAAGAAACACAAGAATTTGGCAGACAAAATAAAATTATGCTTGATAAAATGCATGGCTATGAATGCGATACTTGTAAACTATTTAAAAAACATATGAAATCCATAGAAGTATTAAACAGGTATGAATCAAAACAAAAGCATTTAGCAAAAGAGATAGAAAAACAAAAAGATATTTTTTGGAACAGATTTTTATCACATAGAGCAGTTCTTGAAGAATACGGATTTTTAAAAGATGACTACCCGAATGAGCAGGGTGTTATTATCTCACAGCTACGTTCTGAAAACGAATTATTCCTTGCTCTGGTAGTATTCTCAGGTGTCTTAGAAAATCTTACACCGGCAGAACTCGCTTCCGTAATTTGTGCAATAACAACAGAAGACATGAGAGCAGACCTTTTCTCACAACTTCCTTTCTCACCAACTGTCAGAAAAACATTAAATAAAATTAAAGATATTAAACGTGCATTAGATAAAAAACAGAAAAATTATGATGTAGAAGATCCAATGTACATAAACGGGTTTTATTCACCACTCATAGAAATGTGGGTAAACGGTGCGGAATGGGATTCTATTGTCGATGAAGTAGAAATGGGTGAAGGCGATATTGTCAGAACATTTAAGCGTGTTATAGATGTTTTAAGACAATTCTGCACCATATCAAACATACCCGAAGCCCTCGCTTTTACGGCTCGTGAAGCCATAAATCAAATTAACCGCAGTCCGATTGATATTGATTAAACAGACCCTCCTTATTTACAATTCATAATAATTTTATCAAAAGCAAAATAATAAAGACTAAAAAAGTTACAAATAAATTTAGTCCACACGTCGATATTTGCGCAGTTTAACGGGATACAGAGGTGGGGTTTGGCTTACAAGATTGTATAGAACTAAAAGGACCTGGCTCAAATACTAAAATTGCAGCCTTTGGTAAAGTCTAGACCACACCTCAAGAAAATGATAATAAATATCATTTGACATTTGTTTCTTGCGCAAAATACACAAAAACTGGTCTAAATCTTCATTAAAAGCTGGAGCTGATATAAAAAACAGATATACACTTAAAGAAGATAACATTTTAACAGCTAATTGCCAAGCAACTTTCACATCACCTAAAATATCAGTAGTAGTTGAAGGACAAAAGATTCTTATCTCATAAGATAATGCACCTCCTACAGCGGTATAAAAACAGTACTTTACTATAATCCCAATAAAATGTAAATTTCTTTGTTGAAGGAGCACATACGACTTTAAACCAACAGAATGATAAAAATATACTTTCTACATTTCTGGAGGAATGATTCTTAATTTCTAATTAACCTATTAAAAAAAATCATTTCCGGTTGTTTCTTTTGTACGGAATTCAGTGATGACACCTTCTCTGTTACTTATCAAACCCGCATTTTTCGATGCTTCTTCAAGCATATTGAGTTCTATCTCTTTTATTCTAAGACTCTCTATAGGTGTAACATTATATTCTCTATTCTGCATATACATCAAATTTTGAGAATAAGTATCATATAGTTCTTCTGCTTCTTTTTCTGATTTAAAATTTAGGGTTTCTATATTATTCAAGGATGTATTCTCCGGTCCATAAATTATAGAATAAATTCTAATAGAATTACCATTCCTATCATAAGGATAAATTCCATCTGTTATTACACCATGCTTTCCTATCTTATTCATAAAATTAAACTTAAATTGTTTAAATTGATTTCCGATTCCTGATATTTTCATATCCCAAAATTTTGTTTTGGATAATCTTTCCTCTATTTGCTTAAATTCAGCTTTGTCACTTTCTGACATACAATCTATTATCGGCGCTGCAGATTTTTCAGTAATCAGTCCTTTAAAATTTGGCATAGTCTTATATTTATAATTTATTCCATAGCTAGTACCTATTGCATTTATATGCATTGTAATCTCCTCAAATGTATAATTAGTCTGTTTTATCGAGGTAAACATACCCTAATACAGTTGATATAATACATTAAACATTATATTTATTCAAGTTTATGTAATATTATGAATAAATTTTTAAATTTGTATGATATATTTTTTCAAATATAATAACATTAAGGATTATAATAATATGTCAATAGAATATAATATTTTTAAACGATACACACCTGACTGGAAAAAATGTCATAAAAAGTACGAAAAACTTTTTCTCAACAATCTTTTTAAAGCCATTATAGAAATCAATGATAAAGGCGAAGTAACAGGGACTGTTTATGATCTTGAAAACGATGATGAGTTTTTGCCGTTAAGAATAGAAAACAATCAGGGAGCATTCGCGTCTAAGGTAAAAGACGAATATGAAAAAATATTGATAGAAATTAGAAATAACTGCTTTACAAAAAAATATTTCATTTACCCTCAGTCTAATCGAATAACAAAAGCTATAGATGAAAAATACGGTAATAAACCGGAATTTTTGTGGGAAAAGTTTGACTGCAGCGGAATTTTCAGAAATACAGAAAGTCAAAAATGGTATGGTGCAATTCTGGATGTAGACAGAGGTAAATTACAAAAAGGGAAATCAGGAATTATAGAAGTTTTAGATATTAAACTTGAGCCTGATGAGATTCAAGAACTATTATTACAACCTAATTTTTATCCCGCTTATCACATGAATAAAAAATATTGGATTACAATTATACTCGATGAAAGTTTGCCGGATAACATTATATTGGATTTGATTAAAAAAAGTTACGAATTATCTTTTAATAAAAAGAAAAAATAAACTGTATTACTAATACTGCTCACACTACTAACATATTTCATTATGTCTGCCAGTTAATTTCTTTTTCTCCAAGCGAATTCAATATTTCATTTGTCTTTTTAAAATTAGGCGTTACAGTAAATGCTCCGATTTTACCGTCTTTTAAAACACTGTTTTTTGCATTACCCATATTAGAAGGATGTGAAGACCTCAAGATATAAATATTGTGTTTTTTGTATTCTTCCTCTTTTTCAAATGAAAATTGTTCAATATCATTAGCAGGATTGCCCCACAATATAACGACAAGCGGTTTCTTCCTCTCCAGCAGTTTATTAATTATAATATCTATAACAGGAAGCCAAAATTTATTTCTGATTGCCAAAGTTTCCTCTTTTGAAAAAGATAACGCTCTATTTAGCAGCAAAACACCTTGTTCTGCCCAAGCTGTCAAGTTTCCTGATGTATTTTCCACACCGTCAATATCTTCTTTTATTTTTTCAAAAATATTTTTTAAACTCGCCGGAATTTTTCCTGATAACTTTGAAAATGCAAGTCCATGAGCATCTTCTTTATTTGGATATGGATCTTGTCCCATAATTAAAACTTTTACTTTATCAAACGGTGTAATTTTTAAAGCATAATAAATTCCGCTATTAGCTGCTTCATACGGGAGAATTTCCTGCTTTTTTCGTTTTTCTTCAACTATTAAAAATTTTTCTTCTAAACAACATCTTTCTTCTTGAGTTAATACATTGTACCAAGTTTTATCTATTAAATTATCCAGCATAAATCCTCTTCTATTCCCTAACCATATCTATTTTGATACTACAAATTATCCTTTACTCTTCTATGTTTCTTTTGCTTTGTTTCTTTTTCCTCACAGTCCAAAGCTTCATTTAAATGCTCTATTAACTCATCTGAGTGTTCCATCATAGCATGCTGTGTTTTATGGTGAATATCAACAATATGATAATGCATTGCTTCTTCTACCTGAATTAATGACTTATTATAAAAAGTTAAACTTGTAATATAGTTCTGCATTGCTGTAATGTAATCTTTTCTTGCATCTTGAAGTGCTACATAATTCAAAACACCGCTTTCATAGAGTTTTTCCACAGTATTTATGTTTTCAAGAGCTTGAGTTGCAGTATTTTGAGCATAAGGAACGTCATCCTGAGCAAAATCCAAATTATTGAAAGCTCTTTGAACTTCAAAATACAAATCCTTCTTAAACAAAGTTATTTCATTATCAGCAAGCTTTAATTGAGCATCTGCACCTTTAATTGAATGTTTTAATTCCATCAAATTAACACTTGTAGAAAGGTTAACTCCAACCTGCAAACTGTTATTTGCAAACTTTGAATGTCCTTCACCGTAACCTTCGGCAGTATTACCATAACCATAACCAACATTAGCGGACAATTCCGGAAGATACATTCTTTTTACGTATTTTAATGCCTGTTCCATAGCCTTTTTAGTTGACTCCAAAACTTTTAAATCAGGGCTGCTCGCATAAGCTATATCCATAACTTTATCCCGTGCAAAATCGAAGATTTGAGGTTGAAATTTTTCTGGTAGTTTTTGTTCCGTATATCCGTAATCGTGATTGTAATTAAATGTTTTTGTATTGGTTATATTATAATTTGGTACATTTTCTATAAACATTGCATTGCTCAAATCAACCTTTGCATTTTTGTAAACTGTTTTTGCATAAGCAAGTTCAAATAAAGCCTTGCTTAACTGTACTTGCGCTGTTGTCTTATCAGGTGTTCCTTTTGCTATTTTCAAATACTTTTTGCATATAATTACATTATCTTCCGCTATCTGAACCAAAGCCTTTGCCTTTAAAACGTCATAATATTTTTCTTTTACGTCAAAAAGTGTTGAACACAAACTGTCCATAAACTCATACTCAGCACCAATCCTGTAAAATTCTTCCATCTTTATATTTGCAATTGATTTACCAAAATCAAACACTAATTGATTTACCGCAACCGCAACATTCGGAAACACTCGTGAATACTTGTTGTAATGTTCATGATTTGAATTATTTTCATTATAAAAACCGACACCGGCACCTATTACAGGAAAATATACAGAACGTGCTTTTCCTAAATTACTTTTTGCCAAATCAAGTTCATATTTTTTACGTTTTATATTAGGACTATTTCTAAATGCAAGTGCAACACATTTTACAATATTCAAATCAGTACCTTCTTTTACAACTACTGTTTTGAATAATTCGGCATGCTCATCGTGTATGGAATGTGCTGTTACATTTATGTTTACATTACCCAATAAAGCAGAGCTTATCAGCAGGGTAATCAATAATCTTTTCTTCATAATCCTATTATACCATGCTCGTCAATAGGGTAATTTATAAATTAGATTGTTTTTCTTAGGATTTCCTTTTTGTTTATTTTATAATCATATTATTGATAGTGAACAAGAGGATTATTATGTTAAAAGATTTTTTCTTAAATGAAGTTGAAAAAGGTATAGATAAAGCAATAAAGGCAGGAACTCTCGGACAGGCAAAAGAGTATACAAGCGGTTCGCTAATTATTGAGAAGCCTAAAAATTCCGACTTCGGAGATTTTGCAGTAAATGTTTCCTCTCTTGCCCGCTCGGCAAGAATTGCACCTCCGATGATTGCAAATGCTATTGTTGAGCAATTAAGCAAAGAAAATTATACAGTTTCTGTTGTTGGAGGATTTATCAATTTTAAAATAGAAGATTCAATACTTGCTAATATAATTGAAGAAATCTTAAACAAAAAAGAAAACTATGGACGAGGAAACAATATAAATAAAGAAAAAATCTTATTGGAATATGTATCAGCTAATCCCACAGGTCCTTTTCATATCGGACACGGAAGATGGGCTGCTATGGGAAGTGCGCTTGCCAATCTTCTTAAATTCTACGGACACGATGTTTATCAAGAATTCTATATTAATGATGCAGGAAGTCAAATTCAAAAACTTGGAAACTCTTTAAAAATAAGAATTCAACAAGAATTAGGAGAAAACATAGACTTCCCGACAGATGAAATTGAAAGAAAAAACTTCTACCCCGGAGACTATTTAATTCCTGTTGCTAAAAAATTCATATCAGAACATCCTGATATTGATGTTCACACCTGCAACATTCAAATTTTATGCGATTACGCAAAAGCTGAAATGGAAGCCTGCCAAAGAAAATTACTCGAAGATTTTAGAGTTCACTTCGATAAATTCTATTCGGAACTCGATTTACATAAATCAGGCAAAGTGGAAGCAAGATATAAAGAACTTATGGACAAAGGCTACTTGTACGAGCAAGAAGGTGCTATATGGTTTAAATCAACTCAATATGGAGATGACCAAGATAGAGTTATTAAAAAAGCTGACGGTTCAAATACATATTTAACCGCAGACATAGCATACCACGCAGACAAATTTGACAGAGGGTTTGACAGACTGATAGACATTTGGGGCGCAGACCACCACGGCTATATTCCAAGAGTAAAAGCATCTTTACAAGCTTTGGGATACAATCCCGACAGACTGGAAGTTCTTTTAGGTCAACTTGTTAACCTTGTTATTGACGGAAACGAAGTCAGAATGGGCAAAAGAAAAAATATGGTTACTTTAGATGATTTAATTGAAGAAGTCGGTGTTGATGCTACAAGATATTGGATGGAAATGCGTAATATCGATATGACTCTTGATTTTGATATCGAACTTGCAAAACGCTCAACTGATGAAAACCCTGTATTCTACGTTCAATATGCTTATGCAAGAGTTTGTTCAATAATTAGAAATGCAATAAATGAAAAGCTTAATCCTGAAACAGGAGAGAAATCTCCGGCACCTATGTCAAAAGATGAATTAAATAATTTGATAAACAATTTTAATAAAAACCTAATACTAAAGACAACCGAAACTGCAAAACCAATAATTTTAAAACTTGAAGAATTCAAATCGGTAATTGAACTTTCTGCTCAAAACCGAACAGTTTATACAATATGCCGATACGTTCAAGAACTTGCACAAGAATTCCATTCATTCTATAATTCAAATCGTGTTATAGGTGATGATAAAGAACTTATGTACGCACGATTAGGTCTTATTGAAGCTATAAGAATAACATTAAAAAATGCGCTTGATATTCTTGCAGTTTCAGCCCCTGAGAGAATGTAGGAATAAATATTAGTAATATATGGATTTTACGCACAAAAATAAATAATAGCAGAAAGGATATGTAAGTATGAAAATTATGCCAATTAACAATTATACAAATAATCAAAACAATATAAACTACAAAGGTGCTAATAAACTCTGCAAATATAGCATCCGTTCATTAATTGCAAGTACATCTCTATTTATGCTTACCACGGCAATAGACACATTTAAACCCGAGAAAGAAGGAAAAGCGGTTACCGCACTGAATACAATTGCTTCTACACTCGGAATCGCCGGTACTGCAATGGGAATATTCGGAATTGAAAAAATAGATGAAAAAGATGAAAATAG
>CADBXV010000035.1 GCA_902798645.1 uncultured bacterium | reverse complement strand
TAAGCGAGATGGACTTAAGAAGTATTATATCTGATTATATCGGCATACCTCTTATTCATTCAAAGGATATTCTTGAAACGTATAACAAAACTAAAACTCTGCCGGAAAAGATTGAAAGATACAATGAAAAATATCAAAAGTTTTATACCGCTTTTTGTGATATAAAATCTAAAGATTTAAAACCGTCACTTAAAGTTTTCAAAATGTTCGAGAGAGTTATTGATTTTGCAGATAAAACAAAAATCAATAAGTTTAACTTTTTCATAAAAGAACTTCGGGATTTTGAAAATGTATTAGGAACAAAAGGCATTAGTGAAAGAATAGAAGATATTATTAACCAGTTTGAAAATTCTATAATCGCAGAAAATCCAAATTCGTCGCTGGATATTTTAGAAAATGATTTAATCATCGCAACACCTCAAAAAATCATAGATAACAAAATAGCTTCCAAATATCAATTTTGGTTGGATGTTTCCCACTCAGACTGGGTAAAAACTGATACAGGACCTTTGTATAATGCGTGGGTAATGCAAAGAGATTGGACAAAAGATGAATACACGGTAGATGACGATATCTTTTTGTCAAAACAAAAAATTGCAAGAATTTTACGCAAGCTTTTACTGCTGTCAGAAGTACATACGTATGCACTTTCAAGTCTTTTTGATCCTTCCGGTGTTGAAAATCTCGGAGGAATTCAGCCGTATATAGAAGCATCTTCGGGAAAAATTTACGAAGCTCAGCCTGCAAAAACAATTGCACCCAGAGATGATCAAAAACCTGTTCTTGATTACAAAAAAGGCTCTATGGCTATATCTGCCGTTCCGGGAGCAGGTAAAACAACTATTTTACTTTTGTTGATAATCAAGCTAATGATGCGCGGAATTAATCCTGAAAACATATACGTTCTTACATATATGGACTCTGCTGCCAGAAACTTTAGAGAAAGAATTAAAAATATGTGTCCGGAATCTGTTCTTTTACCTAATATCAGCACAATCCACGGACTGGCTCTCAGAATATTAAAAGAGAACTCAAATTTTGAACGATTAAATCTGACAGATGATTTTGATATTTGCGACGATACTCAAAGAATAAAAATCCTTAGAGCAATCGGCGGAAAATTCACTAAGACAGAACTTGATGATTTTGATAAAGCACTTTCGGTATTCAAACTCCAGGAAGGAAATATTGATACCCCTTCGACTAATAAAAAGATAGAAAAATTTAAAAACTTCTATAAAGAATATCAAAATCAACTAAAAGAAGCAAATATGATTGATTATGACGATATTTTAATAATGTCGGTTAAACTTCTTGAAAATAATCCTGATATTTTGGATTACTACCAAAATATTTGCGAATACATAATAGAAGATGAAGCTCAAGATTCGTCAGGTGTACAACAAAGATTAATAGGACTTTTAAGCGGAAAACATAAGAATTTAATACGATGCGGTGATATTAATCAGGCTATCACAACAACGTTCTCTAACGCTGATGTTAAAGGTTTCAGAAAATTCATACAAACCGCTGACAGCAAGGTTGAGATGAATCATTCACAGAGATGCGCAGAAGATGTAATGCATCTTGCAAATAACTTGGTAAATTGGGGATTAAAAATTCTCCCAAACTCTTTTTATAAAATCAGCATGGAAGGCATTAAAGGCAAAAATCCGGTATCTGATAACGCTATTTTTTCTCAAATTTTTGAAAATTCTTTTGCGGAAAAAAATTATATTCTGAAAGAAATTAAAAATATTCTTACTAAAAATAAAGATGCCACAATAGGAATTCTGCTCAGAGGAAATTATCAGGTTGCATCATGGACTTCTTTTATTAATGATGCCGGACTTAAAACAATAACAAGAAGCGAATCACTCGGACAAAAAGGCGTTTTTAATACAATTTTTTCCATTCTAAAGTTTATTCAAAATCCATTCGATAACGAAGTTTTAGCCTCAACATATGAAAAACTCGCAGAATTAGGATTTTATAAACAAAGATTACAACTAGAAATAAAAAATTCTCCAATACCGTTTATACAAAAAAACGGAGATGATATAGAAAGCAATTCTTTATCTCAATTTTTATGGGACATGCAATACTGGTTAAATTCTTCAACTTTACCTCTGGAAGAACTTGTAATAAGGATAGGACTTTTCTACTATACAAGCGATATAGAAAAATCTAACGTATATTTAATCGCAATCTTAATAAAGCGACTAAGTTCAGGGACAAATACAGGAACAAAAGAAGGAGCATTTAATTTAACACTTCAAAGATTGGAAGAACTTGCAAAACGTCCTTCACTAAGCGGCTTCAAATTCTTCTCCGAAGAAGAAGATAAAAACGCATCAAAAGGTAAAGTGCAAATTATGACACTACATAAATCAAAAGGAGATGAATTTGATTATGTATTTATTCCTGAAATGACTGAAAAATCATTATCCATTGACATTACAAAAGCCAAGTTAAAGTCCTCGTCAACATTCATGGAAGAATTAAAATCTTTTAACCCAAATTATAAACAGAAATCGGAAACCGAATTGAAAGAGTTTAATTCTGAGGAAACTCTAAGACTACTATATGTCGGAATAACAAGAGCCCAAAGGAAACTCTATATTACAACTTCTTCTAAAACTAAAGCATTCGGAAAAGAAATTACTCAAGAACCAAGCATCATTTTTGATTCTATTCTGTAAATCAAAAAAAATGACAGTTTTTTATACTGTCATTTGAATCGTGATACTTTATAATAATTTAAATTCTACTTTTCACTTACAGGCTTACGTATATTTACCTTTGGAACAACTGACATTCCGGGGATAATAGCATACTTATCCGCATCTATTTGCTCCGTAAACACAATCTTAACAGGAATTCTTTGTACAATTTTTACAAAAGAACCAACTGCATTCTCCGGTGGGAACAAGCTTGATTTTGCCCCTGATGCTCTCTGAATACTGTCGACTTTACCTTTAAAAATCTTGTGAGGATAAGTATCTATCTTAATATCAACTTCTTGATTTTTCTGCATTTTTTCCAATTGAGTTTCTTTAAAATTCGCAACAACCCAAACATCATTCGGTACAATCACAAATAAAGGACTTCCGGGTTGAACCATCATACCGACTTCAACTCTTTTGTTGGATACCGTTCCGTTAATCGGAGCTTTAACTTCCGTATATTCCATTGCAAGTTTTGCAGCATCCAGTTGAGCTTTTAACACGTTCAACTCTGCATCGGCAACTTTTGCATTGTCATCAGTATTAGATGAAAATATTGCCTGCTCAGCAGTTGTTAATCTTGCCTTTACGGAATCTAAATTTGTTCTTGCCTTATCCAACGTCTGTTTTGATACAGCACCTGCTTTATACAAGTTTTCATATCTTTCAACATCTTTTTGAGCCAACTCAATTTCTGAATTCGCAGCATTCAAATTTGCATGCGCATTATTTTGGTTAAGAACAGCCCTTTCATATGCTGCCTGAGCTTGGGCAAGTTTTACTCTATAATCCCTTTGATCAATTACTGCAACAATATCACCTTCTTTTACCGGCTGATTATCTTTTACCAAAACCTTTACAATCTCACCAGAAACCTTTGGAGATACAGAAACTGTCGTTGTTTCTACATATGCATCATCAGTTGACTGATATCCGAGCATATCATATATAAAATACGCTCCTGCTAATATACCTATTACAGCCAAAAATATGAAAACATAGCGTTTTTTAACGGGTAATTTTTTTTCTTGAATTCTATTTTCTTCACTCATTTTATTTTTCCTTTTTATATCTGTATGTGTATTGTTTCGTTTAACATTTCTCTTAAATCTTTCAGCAAATCTTTAACCTTTGCCAAATCACTATTTGCAATTCTTTCCTTAACTTCGGAATAATGTGGCCTGATTTTATTAATTGCGTATTTAATTTTATCATTTCCTGCATCCGTTAATTCCATCAGCTTCACAGGCCTGTTGTTTTTCATAGAAAGTTTTCGTACTATAAGCCCTTTCTTTTCCAGCACATCTAACAATTTTCCCGTATTAGCTCTGTCTTTTAAAATTAACTTTGCAAGATCTCTTTGACACAACTCTCCGTTACATAAAATCGTATCCAAAACAGCAAATTCTTCTACTGAAATTCCTGTTTTATACTGTTCAAAAACTTGCTGTCCAAGTAATTTACAGTACTTAGCCGTTAATTCTATTTGATAAAAAATAGTATCCGTGAAATGTTCTTGCCTCACGAATAAATCTCCTTTAAAGAGTATGTTTATTTTACCACATGTTGCAAATGCAACATATTTATGTTATCATTCATATTATAAAAAATCAAGAGGGGGTAAATATTACTCTCGCCGGTTGAACATTTAAGGCAACTCATGTAAGAGTAAAGGGGTAAATATTACTCTCACCGCTTGAACAAATAAGGCAACTCAAGTAAGAGCAGTGGTGTAAATATACTCTCACCGCTTGAACATTTAAAGCAGTTAAACTGTAGATCGGGTGAAACCCGACAGAAATATATAAATGTATTGATTGAGTGAAAACAATACAAATAAATAAAAAGGATTGTTATGAAGAAATTATTATCACTTGCTATTTTATTCTCATTAATCGGCTCAAACTCTGTATTTGCAGTTAATGATAAAACTGTTTTGAAAGCAGGAACTGAAGAAAATATTCAAAAAAATATATACAAAAACATAAAACAGCACAAGTCAGAAAAAGTTAAGCCTGCTAAAAATAAATATGAATATATAAATTTAAACTGGTGGAATAATTTTAATGATGAATATTTAAATGATTATATTATTCGTGCAATTGAGAATAACAAAGATTTAAAAATGGCATCGCTTACTATTGATGAGTATTACCAAAACGTCAGAATGCAAAGAGCCTTTGAATTGCCAAACATTTCGGTTGGTTTTATGCCTGGTTACGGCGGTTTTAACGGAAAATCTCAGGGAAGTTTCGGCTTACCGGTCATCGCAAGCTATGAATTGGATTTATTCGGTAAAAATCATAACAAAACCACAGGTATAAAAAAATTATATGAAGCATCTATTTTAGATGAACAAACTGCATATATCTCAATTGCATCTGCAGTCGGAAGTGTTTATGTAAGTATTGTAAAACTTGATGCGCTTATAGAATTACAAGAAGAAATTGTAAAATTAAGAAAAGAGATATCAGAGATAATGGCGATTTCCAACAGTGAAGGTATCGTTTCGACTTCTGATTTGGTAAAAGCTAACAAAGCCTATATAGCAGGAACGTCCGACCTTGTTGAACTCAAGAAACAAAGAACAAAACTTCTTAACCAACTTGCAGTTCTTGTAGGTGACAGCCCGAGTAACATTGAAGAATACAAAAGAGCTGATTATAAAACTCTCACTTTTTCAGGGAATATACCTGAAGAAGTCAGTTCAGAGATAATTATGAACAGACCTGATTACAAAAAAGCCGAAAAATTGCTTGAAAAAGCAGGTATTGACGTTCGTGTAGCCAGAAAAGAAATGTTTCCGAGGATTAATTTAGGCGGACTTTTATTCTTCAATAACAAATATATAGAAAGCCTCTTTAATACAAACAGTCTGCTTTGGGGTGTAGGAGGCGGATTAATACAACCTGTGTTCCAAGGTTTCTCTCTTACTGCAAATTTAAAAGCAAAGAAAATTGCGTATGAAAGAAGTCTTAGAAACTACGAAAAAGTTAATCTGACATCAATGCAAGAAGTTAACGATTCTCTTGTTTCAGTCAATATGGACAAAGAAAAACTTGCAAAACAAAAAAATATCCAATCTCTTGAACAAAAAGACTTTAAGTTAACTCAAGAAAAATATAAAGAAGGTGTCATTGCAAAACTTGACCTTGACCAGCAGCAAGAAAATTTGCTGAATGTTCAAAAAATGGTTTATAACACAGAATTTGAATGTATGGTAGATTATATTAACTTCTATAAAGCTGTTGCCGCACAAACTCAAAGCTAAATCGTGTAGCTCTGCAGATTTTATTCTAAACCTCATATAATAACGCCAAATAAAAAAAGGACACCACGATGTCCTTGAAATGGTAAGTATATTAAAATTTGTAGATTTCGAATTAAAACATCGTTTACGCACACTAATATACGCAAACAGGTATCAACTAATACCATAATTGATTAGTTTATTATAGATAATTTAACAAGCTCATACCCATACTTGAAGCTGCTACATGCAAGCTTGCTTGATATGCATATTGTGCTTGTAGCCATTTAGATGCCGCACTTGCTATGTCGACATCCTGCAATGACGATAGATAAGATGTTAAGTTTTCATTGTTAGTTTCGAGAGTTGATTCAGTCATCTCTAATCTGTTATACACACCGCCAAACTTTGTTTGTTCAGTAACAATCTCGTTATGAGAATCACTAAACATGTTTAGAGTAGAAAACATCTTAGCATAGCCTGCTTCTTCTGCCGTACTGTTTTTTGCTTCCTTTGCGTCAATTACTTCCTGAATAGAATTACTTAACAACTTTAATGCGCCCATTACACCTGCGCAGTCTTCTTTTGCAGTTAATTTTGATACATCACCTGTGTACTGATTACCGTTTTTATCAACATATATTGTACTTCCGGTTGATGCATCAACTTGCGGATAATATTTTGTTGTTCCATCCGTAAAATATGAATCATAATAACCAAATACCTTATCACCTGTTGTATTAATTACTTCAAATACACCGTCAGCGACTTCGGTTTGTCTTATATAATCAGGATTGTCTTGCGGTGTTCCTCTGTACAAAATATTACCGTTTTCGTCAAATTCATAAGGTGTTAGCTTGGTATTTGCACCGCCAAAAATAAAATTATCATTAAATTCGGTATTAGCTAAATCTACCATTGTTTTGGTAATTTCATCTATCTCTGTTTTTAAAGCTTTTAAAGAAGATTCTCCATAAGTACCGTTATTTGCTTGAACAGCCTTATCCCAAGCTTGGCTCAAATATCCGGTAGCAAGTTCCATCAAATCATCTAATGTATCAAGTTCTTCCATTGCCAACTGAGCATTTTTGTTAAAAGTTTCGATTTGTCCAAGCTGACGATTAGTATTAACAATATTTACAGCTGCAATCGGATCATCGGTAATATTTGTAATTTTCTTACCTGATGCAAGTTGAGTTGTTAATTTGTTATAATTTGCTTCATTTCTTTGAATATCTGCCGTTAACATATTGTAACGTGCTGTTGTTGAGATACGATTTGAGTACATAATGTTACCTTCCTTGGTATTTATTTTGTTATCTTCCCAGTGATACCAGAGTATCAAGACAAGTATTGACGGTATTAAATACTCTTGCAGCTGCTGCATAAGCTGTTTGGTATTTAACAAGGTCTACTAATTCTTCATTTAAGTCTACCCCGTATGATGAATCCAGTTGGTTTTCTAATGAATCAACGACATCACATTGAGTATCATACAAAGATTTTGCACTATCACCTGCAGAAGCTATTTTACCCAGCATTGATGTATAAAAATCTTCTACAGACTGCCCGTTTAAACCTGCTTGCTTTTCGTTTCTTGTTCCAAGCATTTTTACAACATTTTGTGCATTACCTACTGCATTTTCATCGAAATCACTTGCATTTTCAAAGTATGCACAGCTTATGTTCCAAATACCATCTGTTTTAAGAACATTGTCAGAAACTTTGATATTTGCGGCAGTAATACCGGTTGTAGTTTCTTGTCCGTTTGCATCATAACAAGCAAAAAGCCAATTATCAGGATTTGTTGCAGTTAAATGGTTTGTATTATTAGAATCTATACAATAAGCTTTACCGTTTGTATTGAGGTCATTAAATATACTTGCTATTGTACTTGCCAATTTGTCTAAGCTTGCTTGAACCGTACCAGCATTCGTTACACCATCCGCATAATCTGTTGCAGAGTGAATAAGTCCGCCTAATGCACCGCCTGTAATAACGGAATTTGCATTATCGACAATAATACCGCCATCTTCATCCACAATTTTAAGAACGGCATTTTCACCTGTCCAATCGTCAGGATACTTAATACCGTGAGTATCACAATAATGTTTTGCTGTTTCTATATCAAGTTTTCCTGTTACTACGGCACCCTTAACCAATGCCTGATCCCCTGTATAAACAGTTACTGAGCCGTTTGGTTTTTCATCAACCGTAATATCTACAAATTGAGCAATATCATGCAAAATTAGATCTCTTTGGTCAAGCAGGTTGTTAGCAGTCAAAGTGCCTGTTTGAGTCGTTTGAAGAGCTTTGTTTACTGCAGCAAGTTCTTCTAACGAATTGTTTAATTCTCTGTATTGGGTGTAGATTTTTGAATTCTTTAAAGCATCTTCAGAAGAACCGTCACCAAGAGCTTCACCTGTCAATTTGCTTAATTGAACACTTTTTTCATTAAACAAGCTTGTTAAAGTTTTTGTTGTTTCAATAAAATTTGTACGTGCAGTTGAACTTGCAGGGTATTCCTGAAGGTTATTTAATGCTTCATAAAATTTGCCTAATGCAGAATCAAGACCTGTTCCTTCCAAATCATCAAATATGCCTGCTAATTCGTCTAAGTTACCCAATTGTTGCTCAAGCATATTTTTTTGAGAAAGCTGTTCTCTGTAATAATTATTCAAATAATCATCATTATATCGCATTACATTTGCGATTTTTACGCCACCGTTGGCTCTGACTTGATTTGCAGGGTTATCACCGATTTGACCTGCAATATTTCTAGCCTGAAGATTTACACGTTGTTTATGGTATCCTTCAGTGTTCATATTTGAAACATTGTGTGACACAACGCTAATTGCTTTTTCGTTTACTGATAGTGCGCCTGCACTTATGTTTAATGATGATAATAAGTTCATATCTGATTTACCTCATTAGATTTCTTCACTAATGGTCCACATTTCTATATCATGTGTATCTGTTTTTCCTGCTCCGTTATAATAACTTCCTTGTGGAGCAAAAGCATCTATAACCGTTTCTAACATCTTGTTAGTAATTATAATGCCATGCTTTAATAATTCCACATTTTGATTATTAAGTAACGTAATTTCAGGAATTAATTTACAAATCTTTACCTTACGTTCTTCTAATTGTTTAACGAATTCCGGAGAATTATGTTCACAAAATTCTATAAACTCGGACATATTACAGTTTTTTCCTGTCATCTCTACCGAAAGAGTTTCACGCTCTTTATTTAATTTTTTTATTTTGTTATTCAAAGCAAGTATTTTATTATCTAAAACACCCAAATCATCTGTACGGGATTTTTTTAGAATCTCACGTTTCTCAGAAAATAAATCTTTTAGTTCTGTATATGATTTTATTTCTTTGTCTAATATTTCTATCAAATTTATGAAGTTTTGCTTTTCCATTTTTATCTCCGACAATAATATTAATTATTAGAACAAGTATCTTATGAAACGATTGAATACACCTTCGTTTTGGCTTCTCGATACTGAGCCTCTGCCGGACAGAGCAAATTGAAGATTAGATACATTGTAAGAATATATTTCACCATCTACATTTAGCCATCTCGGATCAACTACACCTGTAACTATAAAATCAACTCTTTCATTACCGTTAACAAGTGTTTTCTTTCCTTGAACAGCGAGATTTCCGTTTGGTAATTGCTGAACAACTTGGCAGGCTATTCTGTCGCCCATATTCAAAGATCTTTGACCTTGTGCGGAATTTGATACTTCATTAGAACCGCCGTAACCATCTGCTGTTTTTAAGTTTTTTGCAAAGTGGAACCAATTTTTAATAAATGATGTGAAAGCATCTGTTGTATTTGATTCTTTTGCGGAAGAATATGTTAAGTTATCACTTACAGAAACATTTTCTGTCATTCTTATAGAAATTAAGTCGCCTATTTGATGTGCTTGAACACCGCCAAACAGTGAACGAGGTGTTCCCTGATAATGTTGCGATGCTCCGAGAACAAACAAGGATTCAGCGTTTGCACTTGGTATTGTGAACATGAACAGAACAAACAGAAAAGGCACTAAGGCACAGGGCACTAAGTTCATTTTAAACTTATCCTTTGAAAAATTTGCTATTTTGTTTTGTATATTCATATCCTTTACCTCTTATTCTCAAGTCTTTTTTATGTTGTTAGGCAAGTGTATGCCCAACCTGCATTTCTTAGTCCCTTAGGGCTATCATGCCTTTTTCTAGCAAAGCCATTCTGCTATAACACTTCTGCCATACAGCATTCCGTATTTTATATCGTCATCTGAGATATTGAATTCACCAACTGTTTCAGCACATTTTCTAACATCATTTACATCAATTTTGTCTAATAACGAAGGTGTTGACGTTGTTTTTGTTCCGCTTACAGCATCGGTGTTTTCCTGAAGTTCTTCAGCAGGTTTTAAAACCTTATTACTCTTAAATGAATTAAGAGCGCTAAATTGCTGTACTGCGTTTACACCTGTTTGAGCTTTGATTATTTCCATTTCTGTCCTTTTCGTTTTTGTCAGGTGAAACCTGACCTACAACTTTTTATTTTTTTGGTACGGTACACCGCACCCTGCATATAAAATATATTTACCCCTTTACAAGGTGTTCCATTTGTCTGTAGATTTGATCTGCAAAACCGAAAGTTGTTCTCGGATTATTTGCTAAATCTCTGCCCATTTGCTGGAATACAATTGATTTAAAAGTATCTTCATATTGATGGTCATCGCCAAATAGTCCGTTTTCTTCTCTGTCAACCGTTTTATCCATTGCTTCAAGCATTTTTGTTATAAAAATTGACTCAAATTCTGTTGCAACTTTTTTCAATTGAGTTTTTTCATCGCCGGAATTTTTGATTTGGTTATACAATTCCTGATCGGCATTAACCGTTCTGGCATGACTTAAACCATGCTTGATTAAGTCTAATGTAGGTGTTGTTATATCTGATGCTTGCGAAATTGTCATATTTAATTTTCCACCTTCCATTTCTACTAAATAATAACCAATTCTGCCTGCAAACTTCCCGATTTCTTCAAGGCTTGCAAAATCGAAATTAAATCTACAGGAGCTACACCTATTGAGTTTAATGCCCTGACTAAATCGTTAAGGTTGCTGTTTGCACTCATCTCAATTAATCTTCCGGGTGCTTTTTGAATATCAATATCTGCATTTTCAAATCCTACAGTCGCACCGTTTGAAAATTCGTTCGGTTGAGAAACTTCATTATGAGCCGAAACTGTTACCGTAATATTACCGTGAGCTACTGCAGCAGGTAATAGTTTTACATCCGAACCGATTACAACAGTTCCTGTTCTCTCGTTTACGACAACTTTTGCCTTTTCCGCAGTCGGTGTAACATCCAAATTTTCTATAATAGATACAAATGAAACTCTGTCATTTTGAAATTTTGCAGGAATTTGAACTTTTACGGAACTTCCGTCGATTGCACGAGCCGGAGCAACTCTTGATATTGAGTTTGCAAGCCTTGAAACAAGTGTGTAATCTGATTTATCTAACGATAAAGTAATTGTACTTTCATCACCGATTTCTGTGTAAATATCTCTTTCAACGATTGCACCTCCGGGAATTCTGCCTGTCGTAGTAATTGCATTTCTCATTGATGAACCGCCTGCTGATTTAGCAATACCGCCTACTGTTAAAGGTCCTTGAGCTACTGCAACTGCCTCACCGTTTGGAGCTTTTAAGATTGTTTGAACAAGAACACCGCCTTCTAAGCTTTTACAATCGGCAATTGCTGAAACAGTTACATCAATCTTGTCACCGTTTTTTGCAAACGGAGGAACATTTGCTGTTACAATAACCGCAGCTGATGCGCCTTTTTGAATGTAGTTTTCTTGTTCAATTACTGTACCTAAATTTCTTAATAGCATTTTATTTGTAATCTGCGTAGAACGAGAGTTGTCACCTGTTCCGGGTAAACCGACTACAATACCGTATCCCACAAGTTGGTTTTCTCTGACACCTTGGATATGCGCTATATCCATAACCCTGACTGTTGCAGCATTAACTGGTGCCAATCCTACCACCATCATACACATCAAAATTAGTGCAATTACTTTTTTCATTTAACTATCCTCAAGTCTTTTTATATTTTTAGCAAAATGGAATTATTAAAAACTTTCCGCTTTCAATTTTCCGTTTTTTATTATCTAAACTTACCATTTTGTAAGGGAATTTATACATTACCCCTACCTCTTCCCACTACTACTATAAATGTATTCTATCTAATACACATCAATCATTTGGTTGAAATTTTATATCAAAAGGAGGATGCGAAAAATTTTTATTTTTTTCCGCAGGTTAAAAAGCTAATATCTCTATTCTGCTTTAATTGCTTTTACAATTTTATAAAGCGTTTCTATCTTTTCTCGACTTTTTAAACTGTTAATATCTTGTATAATTTCTTCTTTTAATTCTTCTTGAGGTTTAATATGGTCAAAAGCAAATAATTCCGAACAAGTAATATTGAATACTTCACAAAATTTTGCTAATGTTTTTACTATGTACGACCGATATAATAAAACAACAGAAATTAAATACAAAAATAAAGATGATTTAAAAAAATTGCTTAATGAAAATTATAATGAGACCGGCTGCCTATCTTTTTATCCTGATGGTAAAAAACAAAAACTTTACATAGGTGAATCAACCGGAAATGGTAAAATAACATTAGACCTGCAAGAAGGCACAGTTACAGTTGATGGAGCAGATGGTGATTATATTTTCATTTATAAAATTAATTATATATTTACTAAAACCCTGTTTTCTCCGATTATTTTACCGTTGTAAACTTTTTTGTAGTTTCTGTTCTCTACGTTTATATAATCACCCAGCATTCCGTCTGACATTGCCGTTCCGTCTATTGATATCATAACATTACCGTTTGATACAAAGAATACCCGTACATCGGCATTTCTTGCAACATCCGGTCGCATTTTTACAAACCTTCTGTCAATTATTTCACCCTTTTGGAATATCTTTTTTGTTGTTATATCTTTTTCAAGCATTGAACTATCCAAAACAAAATCAGCTCTCATTGATACATCAACTTTTTTAACCTCTGTACATTCTTTTGTCAAAGTTTGTTCTCTGTTAATTTGTTCACTTGCAACAAGAACTTCTTTATAAATAGAAGTTTGAGCAGGAAGATTCAATGTTCTTTGGAAAACACCGTTAACATAAACATCAACTCTTTTTACATCTCTCGGTAAAATCTTGTCGTTATTACCTGAAATTTTGTATGTAACTCTGCCGTCAGGCAACTGTAAGTCCGCAAACGGTGTAGCTGTAATCTTAACTTGTACATCTCCGTCTATAACTTTTTTGTAATTATTCTCAAACATTCTTGCAACATCAACTTTTACTTTGCTTGATGAGATTACTTGGGCTTGGCTGCTTGGAGCCATTATAAAAGGCAATAAGGCAATAAGGCAATAAGACAGTAAGTTCTTTTTAAACTTATCTTTTGTTGTATTTGATTTTTTTAACATTATTTTATCTATTATATTCATATTGTGACCTTTTGTTTTTGTCGGATTAGTAAATCCGACCGGCTTCTACCTACATTTCTTAGTGCCTTAGTGCCTTCCTTTATGTCATATTATTTGTTACCTGAAGAATATTACTTGAAGCGGTAATTAATCTCGAATTAGATTCAAACGCTCTCTGCGCCTTAATCAAACCGACAAGCTCGTCAACAATTTGAACATTTGAGCCTTCCAACATGCCTTGCTGTATTAAGCCCAAACCGTTTTGTCCGGGTGTATCCTGAACAGGGTTGCCGGAAGCTTGAGTTTCTTGGTACAAATTATGTCCGATTGATAATAAGCCGGACGGGTTTTGAAATTTTACCAATTGCAAAGAACCAACAGTTGATTGTTGAGTTTGTCCCGGAAGTGTTACAGAGATGTTGCCGTCTTGCGTAATTGTAATTTCTGTTGCATCTCTCGGAATTGATACAGATGGCTGAATCAAAAGACCGTCATTTGTACACAGCTGACCAAGTGAATCTACTTGTAAACAGCCGTCACGAGTATAGGCAAGAGAACCGTCTTCTTTCATAACTTGCAAAAATCCGTCACCTTCAATCTCGATATCAAGACTTCTGCCTGTTGATATTGCAACACCTTGCGTAAATACTCTTGTTGTAGCTGCTGTTTTAACACCTAAACCTATTTCTATACCTACAGGTTGATATGTACCTTGATTCATTAATGCTCCGGGTGTTCTTGCCGCTTGTGATAACAAGTCCTGAAACTCTATACGTGTTTGTTTGTACCCTGTAGTATTAACATTTGCTACATTGTTTGCAATAACATCAAGATAGTTTTGTTGTGCTATCATTCCTGTTGCTGCTGTTGTAAGTGCTCTTAACATTTTTCCTCTCCTAATTTGTCTGATAGTCGTTCTCCTTATTGACAACGATTCAGTTTCCAAATTTGTTCTTTGATTTAGGGTTTTATTCAGTTAACCCTTTCTATGTCCCTCTCTACTCAGAGGGTTTGTTATTTCTATGTTCTCAGCCTTCCCAAGGCCACTGCCGTATCAAGCATTTGTCCGTTTGTAGTTACTATTCTTGCTAAACTTTCATAATTCCTTTGCGTACTGATTGTATTAATCATTTCTTTGATTACATTTGAATTTGAAAGTTCAAGCATCCCTTGCTGAATTACAAACTTTTCCGAGCGTAATTCAGGATTTTCTTCGGGTGTTTTAGGAATAAAACGAGTGTCGCTTATTTCAAATAAGTCATCCTTGTTTGAAAAATCCCAAACCCCAATAGTTTGCATAGGAACTTTTTGCAAACCTGCATCCATTTCCATCATACCTTTTTCACCGATTATAATTTGAACTTTATCTCTGATTAAATCAGGATCCAAATCTTCCGGTACCATTCTTATACGTCTGTTATTAATATCAAGCACATACTCGCCTTGCTTTGTAACGAGATAATCCTGATCATTTCTTGTAAAAGAACCATTTCTTGTATAATAAATTTTTCCGTCTACATCTTGTATTTTGAAAAAACCGTCACCTTCTATAGCCAAATCAAAAGGATTATCCGTTTGGTTTAATGCACCTTGTGAAAAATCGTGCGTATATTCAAAAGCAGAACTTCCGATACTTAAATTTCCAAGATATCTTGTAGAATCATTCCTTAAAACTGATTCAGATTGTGTATATACCGCAGAATCCATTAGGTTTTGAAACTTAATAGAGCCTTTTTTAAAACCTACAGTGTTTACGTTAGCAAGATTATTTGCTGTATTATCATTCATATCCATAAGAGCAAGCATACCGTTTGCGCAAGATTCAAGTCCTCGTAAAATCATTAATTTGCTCCTCCTGATAATTTCATTTTGTCATAACGTGCAAGAACATTTTTGACATAATTTTGGGTTTCCTGATAAGGCGGTATTCCGCCGTATTTCTTAACTGCATTAGGACCTGCATTGTACGCAGCCAGTGCCAACGATTTATTATTATCAAATCTGTCAAGCAACCCTTTTAAATATTTTGTACCGCCTTGAATATTTTGTTCAGGGTCATAAGCATTAGTAACACCTAATCCTTGCGCAGTTCCCGGCATTAATTGCATCAAGCCCATTGCACCGCATTTTGAAGTTGCGTTTGGATTAAATCCTGATTCTTGATTTATTACTGCCTTTACAAAATCTACATCCAAACCTGCTTGTTCGGAATATTTGTCTATAAGTTCATTAATCTCACTTCTGGAAGTAGGTGTAGAGTTCTTTTTATTGATTTATGAGTATTATTATACAGTTGTTTGAATATTTTCAAAGCATCATCTGTTATTTTTAAAGTATTTTCT
>CADBXV010000034.1 GCA_902798645.1 uncultured bacterium | reverse complement strand
TCACCTGCCCCGGGTCCGGATAAAACGATATCCCCTATTGGATGTCCACTCATGGCAACTGCATTTGTAACATAATTAATATGCGCCAATGTTGTATTTTGAGAAACAAGCATAGGATGAACTCTAACGTCTGCGTTCCCTTGTTCATCAATATTCGCATTTGCAATAAGTTTAATTTTATATCCGAGTTCGTTTGCGTTAGCCATATCTTCTTTTCTTATTTTTGTTATACCTTCTCTGTATACATTTTCAAGCTTAACACGTTTTTTAAAAGCTAATGTTGCTAGAGTCGTAATCTTGTATGCCGCATCAAAACCTTCTACATCACCAGTCGGATCGGTTTCTGCGTAACCTAAATTTTGTGCTTCTTTTAAAACATCTTCGTATGAAGCTCCGTCTACATCCATTTTTGTAAGAATATAATTTGTTGTGCCGTTTAATATAGCTTGAATTTTATTAATGTTATTTCCTGCCAAAATAGTTTTGATTGGCATTATGATTGGAATACCTCCTGCTATAGCAGCTTCATATAAACAAACTCTATTATGTTCTTCTGCGAGGTTAAAGAGTTCTTCACCTTTTTTAGCTAAAAGTTCTTTGTTCGCAGTAACAATGTGTTTACCATTTTTAATTGCAGCTGAGATATATTCCCAAGCCGGTTCAACGCCACCAATTAGTTCAACAAGAACATCAATAGAAGAATCATTAATAATTTCAAAAGGATTGTCTGTAATCATACCTTGTGTTGTATCAACAGAGCGAGGCTTACTAATGTTTTTAACAGCAATTTTAACAATTTCAACCTCAGGAAAACTTTGTAATGTTTTATAAACACCAGTTCCTACTGTTCCGAATCCGATTATACCAATTCTCAATTTGCTCATGTAATTCTCCTATAGATAAATAATCTTTATTATATAACAATTGGTATAAGCCATCAATAAGCATTTTTTGTAAAAATAAATAATTGACTCTAAAACTTGTCTATGTTAAATTATAATAGCTGTTGACGGAGTCGATGCAGTGGATTTGAAAATTACATATTCGGGTGCGTGGCGCAGTTGACTCTGCCGACGAGAAGGTGACTAAATGTCACGTTCGAGGAGAGGTAGCAGTTGACGCAGGCAACGGAGCGATATTGAAAACTGAATATATGGGTGCGTGGCGCAGTTGGTAGCGCAGTTGACTCTTAATCAATTGGTCGTGGGTTCGAGTCCCACCACACCCACCATTTTAAGAGGGTTTCAGCCCTCTTTTTTAATGCAAAAATGCTCATGTACTCTGTATTTTTTTGAGCAGTTTGCTGTATTTTTTTGTCCGCTTTGACGATAAGTAAACAAATGTAGGTTGGGCATACTTGCCCAACAACATTAAATCATAGCGGTAGGAAGTTATTTGATAATCTTAATCTCAAACTGGACGAAATGTAACTTTTCTTGCACTTATTTACGCATTTTTTGCACGATTCTTGCACACTTTTGCATAAAATTGCACTAAAAAGTTATTGTTGGGCAAGTATGCCCAACCTACAGGCTATTGCATTTTAGCGGTCGGAAGTACCTTTTAACAGGACATTTGGTCGGATGGGATTTTTGTCTATGCGAGCGGAAACGTGGCAGCCTAGCCAATCCTAGCGATTTTATGAGGTCGGAAATATAAATTTCAAAGTACCTCAAAAGTACATTTTGAGTCCTCAAAATTCTTATTTTAGAATTTTGAAAGGGCAAATATTAGGGTTAAATGCCGACAAAACCTAAATCACAAAAAAAACAAAAATAGGGTAAGAAATATTTAGTGTATTAAAATACACGTTACAAACTAAAAGAAGTAATAAAAAAAAGAGAAATGAAAATTTTTCATTTCTCTTTTTTATTTTATAAATTTTATTATTAACTTTTTCCATCAAGTAATTGATTAATATATTCAGGATTATTAGCTGTCAGCCCCTTATTTTCTGCTACTAATTTGTTCTCCGCTACTGATTTGTTAGTAAATGATTTATTGACGGTTGCCTTTGTCATATATATTCCTCTATATACTTTAGCAGGAACTTCTGTGTATTTTGCAGCTTCTTCTGGCGTTAATAGTTCAGCACCTTTTAAATCTATTGGTGGTTTCTTTCTTTTAGTGATTGTTGTTTTAACTCCACCCGGTATTAGCTTTTCTACTGCGATTTTTGCTCCATCCATATTTGTCTGTCCTTTCTACAAAATAAATTTTAGCACTAACTATTTATATTAAGTATACTTCTCTCCAAAAATTGCTTTTTGGGGACCAAGTATTACAATGTAAGTTTTTATAAGAATGATAAAGGGGGAAATAGGGGAAAGAGTGGCTTTATGTTTAGAACAAAGGCTAGTTAGTAAAATTGACATAAATGGCACAAAACGTCACTTTTCTGTCCGGTATTTTCCATTGTCTAAAATTTTTTCCAATAAATAATCAGCCTGTAACTCAAATATAATCGGATAATTCAGCATAAAGTTTAAAGTGCAGATAATAGGACATTTGGTCAAAGGGGAACCAAAGAGGAACCGAGTTCCGCCTAAACATCAAACTTGTGCCGATTTCAACATCCGAATTGAAGTCAATAATAGCAATATTTTGCATACAAAAATAGCCGTTTGAGGCAGATTTTGAGAGATTTTCGGCAAAATATTAAGCAAGCTTATGCAGAAATACCCTTTTAAAACGGACATCTGTCAAGAGAGGTGGACATTTAAGTATAAATTATTTGTTTTCCTGTTTACAAATTTCGTAATAAATATCTAAAATTTCTTTCTGAATTTTAGACTCAGATAATTGATAATCCAAATATTTTCTTATATCTTTTGCATTAAAAGAAACTTTCCTGTTATAAAATCGATTATAAAAAATTTTACGAGCCGTTTTTAATTTATTACTAAATGTCGCATCCGGATGTTTTTTCTCGATAAAATTTTTAATTCCTTCAATATAAATTCCGTATGCATCTAATATTATTTGAAAATTCTTTTGGTCTTGATCTGAATATAAAATCCTAGTCACATAATCTTCTTCTTGGCGGAACATTTGACTCGCAGTTCCAAACATCCATTCAAAAGAAATTTTATACTCATTGCAAAAAGTAACTATTTTTTCTTTACTGAGTTCTGTCATACCATTTTCAACTTTACTCAAGTATTGTTTTGAAACTCCAAGTTTGTCTGCAACCTCTTGCTGAGTGAGGTTTAGTTGTTTTCTAACTGCTTTAATTTTTTCATTTTCAAACATATTGTAAACCTATTAGTTGACAAATATAATTTTGTAATCTATAATTTAGAAAAAATATAGCATGTAAATTTATAAAAATCAACATGTGAGTTTACACGAATGTTGAATTAAAACCTGATTTATATGCGACACAAAAGTTAAATAAAGCCCTAATAAACTCCAAACCACACCGATTTAGAGGTAATGTTTGGTGTAGTTTAAGGCGGAATTTCTATACCCAAAAAAGGAGTAAATTCTTGAACAACGAATGGTTATCAGTAAATGAAGTAGCAGGCATTGAGGGCGTTACCCCAAGAGCTGTTCGTAAAGGTATAAGCAGAGATAAATATATAACAAGAAAAGTTAAGACTCCAACAGGTTTTAAATATGAAATTATGCCTGAATCATTAGGTTATAATGCACAAAATTTAATCGATTTTGAGAAAAGTAAAAATGAGATTGAGAAAAATAGGGAACCAAGTTTGCAAAAAGAGAATCCTGTTCCGACTCATGCAAAACAAATAGCACTTGCAAGATATGATTTGGTCAACTTATGGGTTGATTATAGAAAGATATCCGAAAAGAAAACTGAAGCAGGAAAAGAATTTTTAGATGCCTATAACGGAGGTAAAATGTACCCCGTTCTATTTAATGTGCTGGGTAAGGTTTCCATTGGTACAATTTACAGATGGCATAAGAAAATAAAAATCAAAAACGATTATACTTTACTTATACCAAATTATGAATATGGAGAAAAAGAAGGTAGTGCGGCTCTTGCAAAAGAAGAAGAGGTAATTTTTAAATCTTTGTTATTATCTCCTAATAAAATGAATATTGGCAAAGCTACATCATTAACTAAACATATTCTTGAAAAACGAGGACATAAATCTACAACTAGTCCACGTTCATTTAGAAGATACGCAAATCAATTTATGCGTAAGAATTATGATAAATGGATTCTTGCTCGTGAAGGAGAAAAAGCTCTTCGAGATAAAGTCTTACCATACATTTCAAGGGATATTTCTAAACTTGAAGTTGGTGATGTTTTAGTGGCAGATGGACATCGTTTAGCGATTGAATGTATAAATCCGTTTACAGGTAAACCTTGCCGACCAATATTAATTGGGTATCTTGATTGGAAATCAACAGCTTTAGTTGGTTACGAAATTATGCTTGAAGAAAATACGCAAACTATAACTTCTGCATTAAGAAATGCAATTATTAATCTTGGTAAAATACCAAAAATTTGTTATCAGGATAATGGCAAAGCTTTCCGAGCAAAATTTTTCACAGGGGATTTGCAAGAATGTGGAATAAACGGCTTATTTGATAAACTAAAGATTACACCGGTATTTGCTCAACCATATAACGCAAGAGCAAAGGTTATAGAAAGATTTTTTAGGGAGCTGCAAGACGGATTTGAAAGATTATTACCATCATTTGTAGGTGCAAATATTAACGACAAACCTGCATATAAAAAAAGAAATGAAGAATTTCATAAAGAAAATCATAACGAATTTATTCCGACTATTGAACAATTAAACAAAATGCTTGAGGCATATATGGATTATTACAATAAGCTGGATTGCCCTAATGTTAAAGGTAAAAGTATCGGAGAAGTTTTTGATAGTGGTAAAGGTTCCGGAGTAAACATTGAAGAACTTGATGAACTAATGCTGCATGAAGAAACAAGAACTGTGTATAGAAATGGTGTCAGATTTTTAAATGCAAATTATTATAGTGAAGATTTATACGGTATATATGACAGGGTTTTAATAAAATACAGTCTTTCTGATATTACAAAAATTAAAATTTATACGGCAAATAATGAATTTATATGTTATGCAAAAAGGACAATTCCAACTCATCCGATGGCACAGCATCTTGGCAATGTACAAGATCAGGAACAACTTAAATTTGAAATTAATAAGCAGAAAAAATTATTAAATAAAACTAAAAAAGAGGTTAAAAATTATTTCAAAACAGAACAGAAAAAACCTGTAGAATGGCAGAATGTCCCTCAAATAGAAACAAAAAATACACCGGATAACGATGGTAAAGATATAAACACTGAATATTCAGATGGAAGACCTATTTTTAATTCAAACTTTGAACGTTATGAGTGGCTTTCAGTACATGGTTTTGAAAACGATAAAGATGTCGCTTGGTTTAATGCATTTAAATATTCAGATGAATATAAACAAATGTATGGGAGAAAAGTAAATGAAAAGTAAATTTGTAATGACAAATAACGCAAAGAATTTTATTACTTTAACAAACAACTTACTAAACAGAGGTAAAAATGTTTCAGGAATGGCTCTTGTTTACGGAGAACCCGGAGTTGGGAAAAGTCATACTGCACTTTGGTGGGTAGCAAATAATGATAATGCTATACACGTTCAAGTAACTCAAACTATGACACCAAGATGGCTGTTGAGTGAAATTGTAAAAGAGCTTGGCGAATATCCTGCTGCAAGAACTTCAGATTTATTTAATCAGATAGTAAAATCTCTAATTTTAGATCCTAAAATACTCATGATTGATGAAGTTGATTACTTAATAGATAAGAAAGGATTTATAGAGGTTTTACGAGATATTTACGATAGAACAAAAACCCCAATAATAATGATTGGTATGGGAGTCGCAAATAAAAAACTTGAACAATATAAACATTTTAAGGATAGACTTTTAGCGTTTTTAAGATTTAAACCGTTTGAATTGAAAGAAATTGATTTATTCATAAAAGAATTATCTGAAGTTAATTTTTCACCGGAGGCGATAGATTTTTTATACAAAATGAAGGTCGGATTCAGGCAAATCGTTAATATTATTGATAGAGCAGAAATTATCGCTCATGCCAACGATTTAACTGAAATTAATTTAAATATTGTTACTAAACTTTTTAAGGAAGGAGATTAAATGAAAAAAGTTAAATTTTTAGCAAGAAAACTAAAAGCATTTTCTTTTAACGATATCTTTTCTTTAGCTGAATTGCCAAAAGAAGAACTGCAAAAAAAATTAGACAAATTAGTAGAAGAAAATATTTTGAAAAAAACTACTCAAGGTTATATTTATTGCGAATTTGATTATGTGCCGCCACCAACTGCTCCTACAGTAAAAGGAGAAGCTGTCACATTTGTTAGAGATGATGATTATGTCAAATTTTCGGAAAATGATTACGGCAAGATGAAAAGTTTATCATTGGCAGAATTAGGCAACATTCCTGAATATAATCGTAAAAAATATACAAAATTCTTTGGATTACTTAAACTTACAAGAGGTTTATACGGTAAACAGTTGGTTGAGTTCATCAAAGAATATAATAAACAAAATCCTGATGACAAAACAAGTTACGCAAATATTATTCGTAAAAGAAATCTTTATGTGAAATACGGTCCGGAAGCACTTGTTGCAAAATTTGGCAAGCCAAGAAAGTTATATTATCCGGATATGGAAAAATATTATATGGTATTCAAAAAATATTATTTTTCGCCAAAGAAGTTAAATATTGAGGCTTGTAGACAATTAACTGCAAAAGAATTACATATCCCTTTAGAACAATTTCCGCATCGAATAACCTTTAGAAGACGATTATTAAAGGATTACACAACAATAGAAATGAAAAATAAAAGGAATTTCCTATGTTTCTAAAGAAAAGAGAAAATAATATTCGTGCCGCAATGCACTATAAAAGAATATCTCAAAAGAAAATGGCACAAAAACTAAATATTTCTGAATCGTACATTACAAGATTAATTAACGGAGAACGATACAACAGAGAATTTGAGATATTCATCCGTTATGAACTTGGAATTAGTTACACTAACTTTAAATAAGGAGAAAATTTATGGCAAATAAAATTGAAGAAAAGAAAGAAATTTTTAATCAAAAAAGACAAGAGTACAAAGATATGAAAGATAAAAAATCAAACTACAGCAAGCGTATTGAAGATTCAAAAATAAACATTATAAATTTGGAAGAAGAAAGAGAAGAATTAAAAGCTAAAAGACCGACTATGCTTGCTGAAAATGAAGATATATCCGAATTAAATCAAAGATTGAAAGATATAGACGACGAAATTGAAATAAATAAAGATACAATTGCCGGAGTTGAAGTTAAAATTAAAGAAATCCATAACCAAGTAATTAATGCAAGACAAAATGCTAATATTGCTTATCAGGAATATATTCAAATGGTTCTTACAAAAGTAGCTAGCGAATATATGAAAATTGCCCCAAAATTAGCAGAATTAATTAATGATTTTATAGTCCTTGAAGATATGAGGGATGGAGATGGCTATCATAGAGTATTTTTTACACCAGAGAAAATAAAATGCTTGCCAACTTTTGGAGATAAAGTATTATTTTATAATGATTATTATGATATTGTTAGATCTCATACAGCAAGAGTTTTAAAAAAATATGATATTCCAGAATATTATGTGACAAGAATAAGACAAAGTGACTACATTTAATCTTTATAAATTTTATAATCGTTTAAACCCCGTTTTTCGGGGTTTTATTTTTATTAAGAAACAATTTATCCAAATACAATTTAAAATTCAATAGCGAGCCTGTTGAACACTTTTTGAACAACGTTTGAAATGAGATTAAAGAGTTAATTTTTATTTCCCTCGGCATCAATAAAAAATGCATTTAATAAATCCGCATTATTTCTTAAATTTTTAACAACCGGAGCAAGGTTATAGCATTCTTCTATCTCCGGTTGATTACCAACAGAATAATCAACAACTACGGAAATATTATACACATCCTCTGCCCACTTGCTTATTTTCTTAAATTCCTGCTCGCTAATATTATATCCGCTAACTTCTTTCATAAATCCTCCTTATATCAGGAAACACATTAACTCGAAAGACAGCAAATAGCATTTAAATGTTTACATAGCAACACATTCGGTTGATTTCCTATTTATTGTAATCGATTAATGTTAATAACCGAAAGGAGCACAATATGGTTGAAAAAGATTATCAATTGTACGGGACAAAGGTTTTGAATTTAAAAACTCAAGAAATCGGTTTGCTGATTTGCATTTGGCAAAACAAATTTGCTGATAAAACTGTGGACTTTGCTACCTGTGTTGATAAAACCGGCAAACGATATAACATTGAACTTGACAATATCAGAGGGTTTGAAGATGATTTTGAAAAATAAAAGAACCCGAGAAACTTTGAATATTACCTTACCTGAATTTAAAACTCGCTTTGCAAAAGAGATTAAAGCTGCATTTGAAAGTTATAAACAAACAGAACTGGCAAAACCATATTTCAAAATCAAAAACATTGATGAATCTGATTTTTATTTTGACTTGCAATGGAACTTCAATCACCATGCCTGTTCAGATTGGTATATTGATTCAACTTAAAACTATCGAAAAGAAACAAGGTAAAGAAATTTTAATGAGGTGCATTTTGGACGTTTTGATGTTAATATAAACAAGGAGAAGGACTAGAAGGATGAAAGCGTTATCATTATTTGCCAATATTGGTGTGGCAGAAGCTTATTTAAAAGAAATAGGTGTTGATGTAAAAGTTGCTAACGAATTAGTTAAAAGACGAGCAGACTTATATTCTGCTATATATCCTGATACCGAAATGATTTGTGGAGATATTACTGATAAAAATATCTTTAATAAAATATTAGAAGAATCTTTAAAAAATGAGATCGATGTTATAATGGCAACACCGCCTTGTCAAGGGATGAGTACTGCTGGACAACAACTTAAAGGGGACAAAAGAAACGAATTAATAATTCCAGTATTAGAAATGGTAAAAAAAATAAAACCAAAATATGTTTTTATTGAAAATGTACCAATGTTTTTGAAAACTGAAATTGACTATAATAATAGTAAAATTTTAATTCCTGATTTAATTAAAAAAGTTTTAGGAAAAGATTATAATATTGAAATTTCAGTTATAGATACAAAAGACTATGAAGTACCACAGATGAGGGAACGTGCAATCATTCTTCTGTCATCAAAATCAGTTAAAACCATTTGGCACTTACCACCTAAGTCTGATAAAGTCGTAACATTGAAAGATGCTATTGGAAACTTACCCGAGGTAGATCCTTTCATTAAGGATATTTCTAAAGAAGAATTACTAGAAATGTTTCCTGATTTTGAAAAAAAGAAAAAACAGGCTTTGAAAATTTCAAAATGGAATAATCCACCTCATCATATAAAAAGACAGGTGGAAGTAATGCGATACACTCCGAGTGGATGTTCAGCTTTTGCTAATAAAAAACACAAACCTGTTAAAGAAGATGGAACATTTGTTAAAGGATATTTTAATACATATAAAAGACAAAATTGGGATACTCCTGCATACACTGTTACAATGGATAATAGGAAGATTTCTTCTCAAAATAATGTTCATCCCGGAAGATTTATTGGAAAAAGTGCTGATGGATATGATTTATATTCCGATCCAAGAGCATTAACATTATATGAATTAATGATAGTTTCATCTTTACCTGCAAACTGGAACATACCTTCAAATACCCCGGAAGCATTTCTTCGTTCAACTATAGGAGAAGGAATTCCTCCACTGTTTGTAAAAAAATTATTCAATAATTTAAAGAGGGAAGCATGTCTAAAATAAAAGGAGTATCGTTATTTGCCAATGTCGGAATAGCAGAAGCTCTTTTTAAAGATATTGGGGTTGATATAAAATTAGCAAATGAAATTGATGAAAAACGAGCTCAATTTTATCAAGAAGTTTATCCTGATACAGAAATGATATGTGGGGATATTACAGATGATGACTTACGAAATCAAATTATAGAAAAAGCAAAGAAGTACGGATGTAATTTTGTTATTGCAACACCTCCTTGTCAGGGAATGAGTGTTGCCGGTAATAGATATGAATTTGATGAACGGAATCAATTAATATACTACGCAATAGATGTAATAAAGAAATTAAAACCGGATTTTGTATTTTTAGAAAATGTGCCAAGACAATTACAAACAAAAATAATTGCAGATGGTGTAAAAATTTCAATACCTGATTACATCAAAAAGGAACTATCTTCAGAATATAACTTTAATAAAGAAACTCTCGTTAGAGCAATGGATCATGGTGTTCCACAAATGAGAGAAAGAAATATATTCTTGTTAGTAAAAAAAGATAAAAATATTACTTGGGAATTCCCTGCAAAGAAACCAATTATAACTTTACAAGAGGCAATTGGTTCACTTCCCTCTTTAGATCCATTATTAAGAGAAGGTTTAGACTTTACTTTAGAAAAATTTCCTGACTATGAGAAAAAATTAAAAGCTGCAAAAAAGATTTCAAAATGGCATTATCCGCCGTTACATTCTTGGAAGCAAGTTGAATGGATGATACATACTCCTTCCGGAACAACTGCATTTAATAATAAAGTGTATTACCCTCAAAAAGAAAATGGTGTAAGAATAGTTGGACATCATAATCATTATAGGAGAATGGCTTGGACTAAGCCTTCCAGAACGATAACGCAGAATAATGGTGTAATATCCTCTCTTTGTTGCGTACACCCCGGCAGACCTTACGAAAAAAATGGTGAAACTTTATATTCAGACCCTCGTGTTTTGACGATATACGAATTGTTAATAGTGTCAAGCTTGCCTTTAGATTGGAATATCCCGGCTTGGGCAAATGAATCATTTATAAGAAAAGTAATTGGTGAAGGTATTCCTTCAAATTTAGCAAAAGAAATAATGTTGGAATTATTAAAAAAGATTTAGTAATACTTATTCAATAAATCATCCAATGTTATATTTATTCCAAGATTTTTAAGTTCTTCTTGCTTTGCAGGGTTATATATTTTTGATAATAATTCTCTCTTATATTCTTTATTTGCGTGGTGTATTGCCTTGTGGCAAAGAGGACAAAGAGTCGCTATATTTTCAATTCTATCTATGTTTATTTCAAAATCTTTTTGAGCGCACATAGGTATAATATGGTGTCCTTCAACATAGTTTGTATCACTTGTGCTAATAAATGTTGGATGATTTGGATCGACAACACAACTATAATTATTTAACTTGCAGGCAGTTTTAATTATCCGTGCATCAGTTTTATATTTTCTACCATTTCTTGTGTTTATACTTTCGGGGTTACGGTTATTTAAATTGTTTAATGTTGATGAACCTAATTCCAACGCACTTGCTTGTTTTATTTTTTCATCGTGATACTCTTCAACATTATCTAGCAGAGTTTCAAAAGCTTCTATTTCATCGTTGTTGATTGAAAATTCTTCAACCACTATTTGTTTATCTGTATTATAGATATTTAATTTATTAAGTCGTTCTTCATAAGCATTTTTAACATATTTTGAAATTGTAATTCGAGTATTTTGACCGACACGTTCTTCGTTCAGGAAACCCCATCTTACGAGTACCATTAAGGGTTTTGCGTCTTGATATTTATTTGCCTCTTCTGATATCGTTAAGGAACTATTAGTATTTCGACATCTTATAATTTCTTTTATAGCATCTGAATATTCTTTATTTTTATCAGCTAAACTATATAGCAAAAACGCAAATTCTTTATAGGTAATATATTCTAAATCAAGAATTGCTCTTATGCATAATATTGGTGGCTCAATATCGGAATCGCTTTCTGGACAACCGTAGTTATCACGACCGAACTTTATTGTTTCTAATGACTGCAAAAGCAATTCCTGCATTTTTTCTTTATCATTATTTAGTAGAGATAAATAGAATTCTCTGCCAAGTGCAGTAATTTTTCTTAGGGAACGAGGATTACGGATATCTTGCCATATAGTCATACCGAAATAAGAAGTTATTTGAGCCTTTTTGGTATATGAAGAAGAGTATTGATCTGCCCCAATAATATCTTTTAAACGTGCTTTATAAATATCATTTGAAAGCCAGTCGTTTTCTTCATAGTAAATTTTAAGAACTGCTGCTATTTCTTCTAATAAAGCACTATTCTTTGGCATGACAACTTTTGTTTTATGTTCAGTATGATTACTATTAATAGCATTTATTGGATCTGTCGAATTTGTTATGATTGGTTTATTAATTCCTTCAACTTTTATCCCTAAATAATCTGTTAACTTATACCATTCATCACAATTTTGAATTTCTTTTCTCACTTCTTTTAAAAGCTTTTCTTCAAAGACCGGATTACCTTTTATGTGGGTATTATGAATTTTATCATACAATGCATAAAAGCCAGAGCCAGGTTTTTGAAAATATCTATCGCCCTTTTGATTATTTACGACAACGGCGGACAACATGGGTAAACCAAGCACATTGTGACATAATTCAGAAATTTCACCAATTTTATCTTTTATTCCTAAATGCGGATCTATTTCTATCCCATATTTTTTCTTTAGGTTGTTAGCGAGTTCGCCATATTCTATTCGATATCCACCTTTAACTACAACTTGCAACATTTCTGCCGCTAGATATTTTTGAATATCGGATAATGTATAATCCTTTCTTAAATTATTTTTATTATAAAAAGATAAGAATTCCTTGTAGTATTTCAATGCTCTAGAGTACATATTATGCCCTCTATCATTTAATTCATGAAATTTAGAATTATTTTCAAGTTGAGATAAAATAATATTAAAATCTTCTTCTGTTTGTATTTGAAAAATATCTTGGTTAACAAATTTTTCAGATATAGTTTTTATTGCACCAGCATATTTATCACCTGAGTTCTTTGATTTCGGTATTGATTCAATATATGTTATAAATTCTTGTTTCATTCATACATACCCCTTTATTTTAAAGTATCACAAATATAGACTTGAGTATATGCATATACAATTAAATGAATAATTATTACAAAGATAAAATGATATGTTGATATTTTACTCAACTTATTTTAATATTTATTTATGGATGAAGAAAAATTTGGACAATATCTAAAAAAAATAAGAGTAGCCCATAATGTCAGTCAAAGGGAATTGGCTAAAAATGTCGGAGTTGATTTTACATATTTAAGTAAAATTGAAAATGGAAAGCTAGAACCACCGGCAGAAGATACTATAAAAAAAATAGCGGATTATCTGGGTGAAAATGCTGATCAGTTGATATTGCTAGCAAATAAAATTCCAAGTGATTATAAAGAAGTTTTAAAATCAGACCCACAAATTCCTTTTATGCTCCGTCGTATTGGTAATTTTACTAATACTCAAAAGAAATTACTTTTTGATGCTATTAATGATATTGATCGGAGAAAAAATTGAATTACATTTCAGATAGCACAATAGAAAAAAGATCATTTGATTTGTTATCAAAATACAGCAAAAATTTTAATTGGCAATTATCGTTTCCTATACCAATAGAAATGATTATTGAAAAACAATTAGGATATACTTTGGATACATTTAAAGATGATAAAAACATTTTAGGCGCAATAGATCAGGTTAACAAAATTATTTATACAAATGAGAATGCTATGCCCCATTTTGATATGTATCCTGGATCATTTGAATTTACTTTAGCTCATGAAGTAGGACATTGGGATTTACATTGTGATTTTGATAGTAATCAACTTCGTATTATGAATAAACCTGTTTCTGTGATATGTAGAGCTGGAGCTAAAGATTATAGAGAGATGCAGGCAAATAAATATGCGGCAGCCATTTTAATGCCAGAAAATCTAGTGCGTGAAACATTAAAAAATATTGATTTTTACAATTGGCAAGCATTATACAAACTTGTTGAAGACTGGCATGTAAGTATTACGGCTTTAAAAAATAGGTTAGAGAAACTTCAGCTATTGTATTACGATGAAAAATCAAAAAAAATTTATAAAAATAGAAATTCAGTAAACGGACAACAATCATTATTTAAGCAGAATTTGTAAAATTTTGTTAATATAATATTGTGTTGAGTATCAACTCCAACTATAATACATGATGTATTTAATATTTGGAGGTATAGGCATGCAAATTAAATAAGGGGAATGGGTAGGAGGGCAAAAAAATAGTGATTTTATTTGGACATAAAATCACCGTCATAAAAATGTAATTACAGTATAATTGCTAAAAATTCAAAAACAATCTTTTGTTAGTCCATTTGAAACATAGCAATACAAACAAAAGGATTTAAAATGTCTATAAATACTATTAAAACAAAGCAAACAATAATAAATGAAATTAACGAACACATAAAAAAATCTCTCCCATATTCATCTTGGTATATTGGGATTGCAAAAGATGCTCGTGATAGATTATTTAATGATCACAATGTTTCACAAACAAATGCATATTGGATATACAGAGAATGCGAAAGTGATACTGTATCACGTGACATAGAGCAATATTTCTTAAAATTAGGATGTAAAGGCGGCGATGGTGGTGGAGATTACAGATCTAAATATGTGTATGCGTATAAAATAACCGATACAACCGTTGAATAAACAATAATAAGCGGGTAAAGATACAGTTCTTTGCCCGCTTTACACATAGTTTATTTCTTATTTATAAACCAGTTAGCAAGCATTGATATTAACGGATGGTCAAAATCAAAGAAGAATATGCGATGTTCTTCTTCGTATTCCGGTTCAATATTTTCCATTTCTTCCATTATTTTTTCATTATGAGCCATTATTCTTTCATTGTTGGCTTGCACTTTCCTGTTATGCTCATAAATATCATTTATCATTTTATCTCTTGTTTCTGCAAGTTTAAGAGCCTGTTGTCGCCTTTCCTCATTTGTCAAACCATCATTATATTGATAAGGAGCTTCTGTTTTGAGTTTATTTTCTTGTATCAATTTAACAACATCAGCAAAGCCACAAACCTTTAAATCTACTGAATTATAAATCTTATCAAAGAAACCTTTATCAAAATATTCTGCTTCAACTTTTCCGTCTAAATAATCATCACCTATCAAAAGAGAATTAAACCAAAGAACCTGCTTTATTGATAGTTTCTTTTCTGCGATATATGAAACATAAGAAGATAAGTCAAATAAATGCTCGTTATCCGGCATGGGTATATCTACCCCAAATTCTTTTGCTCTTACTTGAATTGCTTTAAATCCAAAACCTTCTGCTGTCATATTCCAATGAATAAAACTGACATTAGGAATTTTGGTAAAAACTAACTTAAAATTTTCAAGTGTTAATTTTTCTGCCTGTTCTTTTGAATTGCCTTCTAAATGGTCTGCAATATTGAATCTATAACCCTTATCACTTTTGAGGTTATAGATTACAATGCAAGAAATTTTAGGAGCAGGACTTGACCCGTTATAGAATCCATTACTTGCATAGTGGATAAAATAACAATCTTCTCTATTAATAAAATCTTGCAGCTTGTTGTCCATATTTTTATTATACATAAACTATGTGTCAAATATGGACATATGTGTTTTTCTCAATATCCCCTGTCATTTTTTCTCAATATCGTTGTCAAGATACATACAAAATTGTTACGATTAATGGGTTCGGATTCCACATTCTCAGAATGTGTGTTCTTTCTTCTCAAACCGACTGTTATTTTACAGGAAGTATGCCGAAAATCAATTTCGCAAACTGCTCCAAAAGTGACTTTTTCCGGTCTTTTTATTTCGCATTAATTTTAATAAAACGCTAAAATGGCTATTGTATTGTATTTTTTTGAGTAGTTTGATTATTTCAGTTAGATTGATTTTTTTTGTGTATTTTAGTGTTTATAGGTATTTTAGCGGTCGGAAGTTTTATAAAGTGGTAAAATCAAACTGCTCGAAAAGTGACTTTTTCTACTCATTTTTTTTGCGACTGTTTTTAACTTCAAATATGGTTTTTCGGACACTTTTGAAATTGGTTTTTGAGATATTTAATCGCAGTGTTTGGCTTGGTGTTTGAGTTTTACCCGCTTCCCCAAGTCTGAGAGTCGGGGATTTGAAAAGTCCGAAATGTCCGGTTATTAGGACTAAAATGTCCGGTATCTTTCCATAAAATTTTATAAAATCGTCAAGTTTCCCTATTATATTTGAATTATAGCCAAGTGCAAAAAGCGGACATTTTATGCAATTTGCTATTCAAAATTTATGCTCAACTCGGAAGAGCCCCGCAAATTGTGCCTTTTAGAATTTTATTTAATTTGTATATTTTCATAATATTTACCCCTAAGTCGGAAGTAATTTTTTAAGTGGGAAATCGCTTCCCTGACTTTATTTTATAAATATTTTATCGAAATAAATTCCAAAACTTATGAATGATTTTTCTAAAACTAAGTGTAAAAAATATCGGATTAATTTTACCACTCAAAGCAGGAAGCAGAAGTGAGATAAAAACGTAGATTTTTACAAAATCATGAATTCAAACCGTGTTTAAATTGCGTTTAAAAGATGTTCAAAAGCCGTTTTATAAAATTTTCTGCTTAAAATTCAGATATAATCAGACACAAAACAACACATTTCCCCCTCAAACACTTCCATTTTGAGAGAAAGCAGTCTAACATACAGTAGCTTCAATAATAAATAAGGATACGGTATGGGAGACATTAATAATAACAATATTTGGATTGATGTTGAGACATTAGCAAAATTGAAAAAT
>CADBXV010000033.1 GCA_902798645.1 uncultured bacterium | reverse complement strand
TTTTGCACAAGATTGAATAATAGGATAAATCGGAAACGGATAAATGTCTTTTATTGTGTCATAAGCTTGAGCTGATGAAGTGTTACAAGCTATCACAACAGCCTTTACACCCTTATTTTGCATAAAATCTAAAATATTTTTTGCATATCCTATAAGTTCTTCTTTCGATTTATTACCATAAGGTAAATGAACAGTGTCACCAAAATAGATTATGTTTTCGTTTGGTAAAACTTTACGAAAACGTGCTAATACAGAGAGTCCACCGACCCCGGAATCAAAAAAACCTATTGGTGATGTATTATATGTATTATTCAAAACCCTCTCCCTAACCCTCCACAAAGGGAGGGAATGCTTATTAACTGTAGGTCAGGTTATCCCTGACATAAACTTTTACTTATTGTTTTTCAGGTACTCAATAATACCTTCCGCAATAGCTTTTGCAGTTGCTTGTTTTCTCTTTTCCGTAATCAATTCTGCCCTCTCATTCGGGTTCGACAAGAAACCTGTTTCAACCAGCACTGCAGGAACATCCGTATGGTTTATGACATAGAATTTAGATTTAAGAATTCCTCTGTCTTTTGTGTCAATATTTTGAATTAAATGTTTTTGAATAACTTCCGCAAGCTCTTTACTTGGCTCATGATAATAATGAGTTTCAATTCCGTACGGGTCAGTTGCTACGGCAGAATTTACGTGAATACTTACAAAAATTTCAGGATTTTCTGTTTCGGTAAAGTCGCATCTTTCTTGAAGTCCTATGTAAATATCATCGGTTCTTGTCATTGCCGTTTTATATCCTTTAGACTTAAGAATTGATGCTACACGCTGAGTTAAATCTAAGGTTATGTCTTTTTCGTTTATTCCTTCCCTTATCGCACCGTAATCTGTTCCACCGTGTCCCGGATCAAGTACAACTTTGTTTTTAATAGGTGGTTTTTTAGGCTTAATTTCTGTTTCTGTTTGAATTACAGGCTCAGAATTTTTAACATTTTTTTGTGAAGTTACTGTAAATCGTAATGCTTTGCCGTCAACACTTTGGGCTATTTGTATAATATCATCTTTTTTTACTTTTATATCAGCTCTAACACCTATTTGCGGCAACAGAGAAAGTGTCATTGATTTGAATTGAGAGCCATTTAATGTTTTAATCAAATCCGGCTCATTGTAACTTTTTACATTAAACATGTACACTGTTAAAGAATTGTCATTTCTGACTATTGAATGAACAATAGGCGTCGTAAATGATAAAATCAACTCACCGGTTTTACTTGAAACTTTTTTTACATAAGCTTTTTGAATATTTGCAACAGAACTTACCAATGATGTGTGATTAAGTTTATCAGAGTTAATGAGAAACATAGACTGCGAATCCGACGAGTAAATAGGAATAAATTTTTCAGGTTTATCTGTTGTTACAACAATTCTTGCTTTGTTATATTCAAATTGTCCTATCTTTGCTGAATCCTTACAACTGCCGTCAGGACAAAGATTCAGTTCTTTATTACGAATTCGTTTATCAACATAGGTATTTGGCAAGTCAATTACAACACGTTTCGGAGAATCTAACGTAAACATTTTTGCAGCAGTCATCTGCCCTAAGCCGCTGACAAGTAAACCGCCGTTTTTTAAATAATAACCGTTTATAAAGTACTTTGATCTTAGTTTCAAATCAGATGATATGTCAATTGAAACAACCGAATCATATGTTTTTCCGTCAGAATTACTAAGAGTTGAGCTTGCAAATGCTTTGTATATATCATTCATAACTTCTGCGGTATTTTTATTTTCTGTTTGTGCAGGTTTAATTTCTGTTTTTTGTACAATTTGTGAACTTGCGGTAATTCCTGAGTAAGATGTTTGCTCAGGACTTTCATCATATATATTGTTAAAATAATCGTTTGATAATGCTGGTGTTTCGGCTTTAACAATTATATTTCCGTTTACATTCAACAATTTTACCTTTGATGTATCAAACCCTTCTTCAAACGTAATTACCGCTCTTACAGTGTTAGGATTTGTAGAAAATTGCGCAAGCCTTATTTCTTTAATATTACTTTTTTCAAAAGCAAGCTGTTGTTTTGCACCTATTAAAACCGAATCACTTATATCGAAGTAGATTCTGTTAGGATTTTCTAATCTTGTATATTTAAGTACAGGTTTTTCAACCATTTCCAAACCTTCAGTCTTTATAAAAACCAAAGCTGATGAATCGTCATAAGCAAGCGAAGTAACTTTAGCCGTATCTGCTGATACGGAAAGTGTTAAAAAAGTAAAAACTGTTATTAATAAAAAGAATAAATTCTTTAAATAATTCATATAATATAAGGCTCCCGCCTTCCCAAATCTCAATAAAATTATAGCTAAAACCGTATGCAAATGTAAAGGGGTAATAATCAGTTACGGCAGATATTTTTACAAAATACTAAAACACCGGCGATATCGCCGGTGCTGTTGATTGATATTGTTATTTTTATTGTTATGCAAGTCCGAACTTCGGTGCCGAATCTTTGATGCCTGCATCGATAGCAGCTTGCAGATTTTGTTTTTCTTCTTGAATTCGCTTGAGTTGTATCTCGATAGATTCTTTTTCTGATTCCATATCTGTTTGTTCTTCCGAAAGCATATCCATTTCCCATTCTTCTTGCGCCTCGACTTGCTCCAGCTGATAATCCTGCCAAATAGAAACATTGTTCTCTATCTGCGATTTCATGTTGTTGCACATTGCCTGAACTTGCGACATCTGCATTTGTGCAGCCTGCTGCATAGTTGTCAATGCCTGATATTTATCAGGTGTAACTATTTGACCTTCCGCAGTATAGTAATCACCCGCTCCGACCTTAACTTTTTTACCATTACCCAGATCAATTTCTCTATCACTGCTGCTCGTATTTTGACCTATGCCGCCTTGCATGAATGCTTGCATAAATCTTCTGGCTTCATCATCACCTTTAAAGATTGCTTTTCCATCTTTATTAACAAATGGTTTGCCTGTTTGTGGGTTATTAGCGCCATAACCGAGTGCGATTTGCATTGCTGCACCGGAGGCTGCGCCAAAGTTACCCATATCCCAAGCAGAATTCATGCCTAAGCCCATCATATTGCTTAGTTGCATTTGTGCTTGATTTTTATATGCGTTAGCTTGTCTTTCGATTTGCTTTTTAAGCTTATCGTAATATTTCTGCCTTTTCTGAACCTTCTTTTGCATACGGTCTACTAGAGACGAGAAGCGCAGCTGCTTCAACGTAAGTGCATTTTCCTTACGCTGTAGCTTCATTTTTTGATGTAGTAATAATAGAAACGCCATCTTGAATCTTAGCTCCGTATTTTATACTCTTATATATATAAAGTATATTTCATCTGGTAAATTTCACGTTAATGGTTATTTTGTTACAAAACTTTACAAAAATTGTTACAATTATTTACAATAAAATTCGATAAGAAAATTGTTATAAACTTAGATTATGAAATATAAAAATTTATCTAAGGAACAGTTATTATTGTCAATAGACAGACTTACTCGCTTTAAGCCCACTTCTGAAAAGTATTTTAGGGTATTTTCTGATATTATTACTTCAAATTTATCAGAACCTGTTTATAAAAAAAGTGATTTACTAAAAATGTCATCTTCTGATATTACAAAGATTGCAGAAAAAATTATTAATGATTCACTTAATTCTTTAGTACTGAATTTAAATAACGAATATAATGAGAAAAAAAATATTATTAACTTGATATTAAAAGATTATGAAAATTCAGTTTTTATAAATGATGAAGAAACACAAGGGTACTTGGATAATAAAATTGATTATGTATCGTTTATTTCGTTGATAGACGAATCTTGCCCGATTAATCTAAGATGGTTGAAAGCGATTTTACCCTCTCCCCCAACCCCTCTCCCCAAAGAGGGGAATAAGTGTTCCGCCGCAAGCGTTCTCTCTCCTGCGGAGAGAGTTAGAGAGAGGGTTATTTTTGATACATTAGTCAAGCTCCGCAAAGAAAAAGGTTTAAAATTCCCGATACAAAAAGTCTTGCTGGTTGAAGGGATTACGGAAGAAATACTTTTACCTGCTTTTTCAAAATATCTGGGTTTTGATTTTTATAAAGAGGGAATACAGATTATCCCTGCCGGAGGGAAAAATCAGGTTGTAAAAATGTACTACAAGCTTATTAATGAACTAAGAATTCCTATTTTTATATTGTTAGATAAAGATGCAGAGAATAATATATCAGAAATAATGCCGAAACTAAGAGATACTGACAAAATTCATTTGGTTTCCTGCGGGGAGTTCGAGGATTTGTTACCAAAAACTTTGATAGTAAAAACCGTAAATAATGAGTTGAGCAATTTTGCATCAATAACAGAAGAAGACTTGGACAGTACAATTCCGGAAGCAAAGAACTTGGAAAATATCTTTAAGACAAAAGGATTTCATGAATTTAAGAAGGCAGAGTTTGCGAAACTCGTAAGAGATAATATTACTGAAGATTCTGATATTTCTAAAGAGATATCATCAATAGTAAAAGAAATTGCACAGAATAATTAAAAAACAGCCCTCTTTTTTATAGAGGACTGTTGCTTGTAAAATATCTGAGTAATTGTTTTGGGGAAAATCCCGATTGGTTTTTGTTATGATTTGCTGGTAGAAGCGCCGATTCCTAAGCCTGCAAGAGCAAGTATACCGCCTGCGATTGCTGCATTTGCCCATTTGTTACCAAACTTGACATCTTTTAGTAATGTTTCTAACTTAGTTTTAGCTTCATCTTTTGATGCTTTAATAAATTCTTCTTTTGTTTTACCGAATTTTTTGATTGCATCTTCTTTTGAGATTTCGCCTTTAAGCCCTTTTTCTTCAGCGTACTTAGCGATTTCATCTTTTATTGCTTGTAATTTAGCTTCTGCATTTTGTACTGATTTAGCTTCTTTAATCTTAGCTTCAATCTCATCTGCTGATAATTCAGAAACACCTTCTGTACCAATCAGTGACTTGATTTTTTCGTATAATGCTTTTTGTTTTTCTGTTGCATATTTGCCGTTAAGCTTTTCGATTGCTTCAAGTGATTTTTTAACACCTGAGTCTTCAGCAATTGCTGTCTTGAATTGAGTGTATGCTGATGCAACTCGCGGATCTTGACTGATAATTGCTTTTAATTCATTTTGAAGTCCATGAGATTCTTTAACATATCTTTCTGCCCAATCTCTTGCTACTTGAGTTTTATTTTTGAATATTTCAAGTTCTTCTTTGCTATTAATTACTTCTGTTCCGATTGTTATAGGGAATTTTTCTATTCCTTTTTCTATAGATTGTTCCATAACTTCTATGCCTGCAATTGCTTTCTTAAGATCTTTTATAGCATCTTTATCACCTAAAATCTTTTTAACATCTGCAGCATCTTTGATGCCATTTTCAAAGTCAATTGCTAATGCATCTTTGTTTGCTTCGAAGAAGTCTGCATCAAAGTTTTTAATCTTTGTTTTTAAATCCATAGCATTTTTGATGTTTTCAACATATGAATTTCTTAATGCTTCTCTTTCAGCTTTTACTAATTCTGTATCAACAATTGCGTATGCTTTTTTACCTTTCGGGTCTCTAACTTCAAATACTTGTCTTCCTGCTGCATCATCCGGTTTGGTATCTGTTAATTCAAACATTTCTTCACCAAATCTTCTTTGGAATTCTTTAAATTGACTGTAGTTGAATTTAGAGCCTTTACCAACTTTCTTAGAGTATGATGTCGGTAATAAATTATCGATTTCTGCATTAATTAATTTCATATTAGGTCTGCTTGCAGGATTGAATTTTTCCTTATTAGCATCAGTTAATGCATCATATCTTGTAAAGAATGAGTCATAAATTTTTGCAGCTTCTTTTTTCTTGTTTGCAATATTTGTGTATTGTACATTAGCTGTACCACCTGCAAATTTCTTACCCGGATCACCTAACAGTTTTTTCTTAGCAGCTTCATAACCGTTTAAATATGGTTCAAATGCTTTAAATTCTTCTGTAGTTAACTGATTTAACAATTCTTTTCTTGTAGGTAATTCAGTAGCAGATGCTGTTACGTTGCTTAATCTGTTTCTTTCTGATTCAATTGCTCTATCTAATGCACTTTGCGCGCCATTACGTCTGTTTACCAAATCTTTTGTTAAGTCTGCATCAGTAATACCGCCTGTTTTTTGCAATTCTGCAATTTTTTCGTCATATTGTTTTTCTAAATCTTGAACACCTTTTACGATTTCTCCTGCTTGTTCAATTTTAGATTTGTTGTCACCTGCACGTTTTGCCATGCTTTCAAATTCATCAGGCTTTTGCGCAAAAACTTTGTCTAAATCGGGTTTTGATGTAACACCCCAATTTTTGTAGTGCGCACCGGCAGCTCCGGCAACACCGCCAACAACAGCTCCGGTAAGCAATCCAGGTACTGCATAGTTTCCTTTTTGTTGCGGAATTTGTTGAATCATTTCGTCTGTCATAACATTTACTCCTATATTTTACAACTTACATTATTTTTTCTTTTTCCCTTTTTGCAGAGGGTTATGGTGAGGGTTGTTCCTTCGCCCATATAAATGTATCTAATCCCTTTCGATTTTACATCTTATATACATAAACGTTTCTGAACAAAAAAAATTGCCTTTTTTGAGAGATTAATTTTTCTGCGCTAATTATATTCGTTCCTCAAACTATTATATTTACTGAATTATAGCTTGTAAACTTATCTTTACAAATCTTAACAATTATAACAATTTGGGGCAACTCTTCAGAATTACACTGGTTGTAAAGATCACAGAGATAGGAACGAATATGACGTTCGGATGCGGATTAGGTTTTACATTTATTTCAAATATTTTACAATTATTCCGCCGACTTGATATCGTTCACAATACCGCTTTAATTCTTTTATCACAACACCCGACAACATAAATACTGCTATCAAATTCGGAACAGCTAAGAATAATGTTACAGCATCAGACAGGTTAATTATACTTTGAAAATTCATTGCCGAACCTGCAATAATACATATACAATAAATAATTTGAAATGTTCTTGTTTTATTTATACCTTCTCCAAATAAAAAGTTCCATGCCTTTACACCATAATATGAACCGCAAAGCATTGTAGAAAGTACAAAACAACTCGCCATAACAGTTAACAAAATCGGAAAGAAGGGACAAATTGTCCCAAAAGCCTTTGAAGTTAGTTCTATACCTGCAATTCCGTCAACTGTCAAATAAGCCTTTGATACAACAATAACAAACGCAGTAGAAACACCTACAATTACAGTATCAACAAATGGCTGGAGCATTGATATAAAAGCTTGAACGACCGGTTTATTTGTATTAACGGCTGAAAATGCAATCGGCGCAGTTCCGAGTCCCGACTCATTCGCAAACATAGCACGTCTAAATCCCCATAGCATGCACGCAAACGCACCTCCTGCCATTGATTTCAAAGAAAATGCTTCTTTTATAATTAAAACAACTGTTTCGGGAAGATGTTGAATATTTAGCAAGCAGACAATAAAAGCACTAAAAACGTATAAAGAACACATTACCGGTGTTACTTTAGATGTAAACTTACCTATTGCTTTTACACCGCCAATTATTGTAAACCAAGTAATTACGGCAACAATTGTACCTAATATCCAGCCATTATCTGCAAATACGCTCGAACTTCCGCCTGTAACTTCAGTAATTTGTGCAGTCATTGCGTTAATTTGAAAAAGATTCCAGCCGCCAATCATTGCAAAAATTGCACAAATAGCGTATGTTTTAGCGAGTCCGCTGCCTATGTTTTCTAATAATTTACCTTTATTTTTAAAAGCATACGGAATATAATACATAGGTCCGCCGGAAACAGTTCCGTCAGGATTAGTCTGTCTGAATTTTACACCGAGAAGAACTTCTGAGAATTTTAGTGCCATAGAAAAAATTCCGGCAACTATCATCCAAAATATTACCCCCGGACCTCCGATAGAAACAGCTGCGGCAGAACCGGCAACATTCCCGATTCCTGCAGATGCGGAAATCGTTGCACTCAAGGCTTGGAATGATGATAATTCGCCTTTTTTCTTTCGTTGATATCCATTAGGATTATTATGCTCAAAATTGTCCGTTATAAGCTTTATTGCATGTTTAAAACCCCAAAAGCCGATAAATCCCGTCCTATAGGTAAAATACAGAGCAGATATAATTAATAATGCAACTAAAAATTCAACTTTTACATCACCTATAGTTACATAGGAAAATATAAAACCTGAAACTTTGTCTGCAACAGGCGACAATAAGCTATCTATAACGGCATCTATGTTCATACAATTATTTTACTACAAACAGATATTACTGCAATTTATTCAACTTCAAGAAATTTATGAACTTGAGGAATTAATCGGGTTTTGGTATACGTTTTTAAGCATTTATCTAAAACCTCCTGCATAAAATCGGAATTAACAGAAGGTATTTTTCCATTCATCATTGGCTGAAGTATTAATTCAATACCATATTTTTTGCATAAATTAGCAAATTTATGTATCTCAATATTATTAATTTTCTCATCAAATACAACTTTTGCAAAAACTGTTTTTTTTGAAGCAATATTTAAAAATTCATCATGCTCTTTCCACAAAGGTTTAAGCCCTGTACAAGACGGAATTTTTATATCAGCAGAAATATATTCAATATAATCAATAACTTCCTTAAGGTTTTCATAAAGAGTTCCGTTTGTTTCGAGATAAATCGGAAGATTTATTTTTTTATAAAGCTCTTTTATAAATTCTATGTTTAAAAGCGGTTCACCACCTGTTACAGATACCGAGTGACAATCCAAATTTTGGTTACAAATATCAGCAACCTCATCCACAGAATATTCTTTTGCTTCACTTACATCATAATCAGTATCACAGTATGAACAATTAAGATTGCAGCCGCAAAGCCTTATAAACACCTGTTTATACCCAACATAAGGGCCTTCTCCTTGAATTGATGTAAAGATTTCTCTTATTTTTACCATATAAAAACTCTAACATAAAAAACATTTTATAGTGTGTATTTTAAGAATTATCTTTAATATCTTTAAATATTTTTATGATAAAATCATTTTGAGGATTGGATTATTGAATTTAAAAAAATTTATAGGTAAAAATAAAGTATTTTTAGCTTCTGTTATTTTATACATTACGGCAACACTTTATTTTGCTCTGACTCACGTTCCGTTGTTTGATGAATCTCATGCTTGGAGAGTTGCGGAAGTAATGAGTACTAATAATTGGCTTTACATAATGAAAGTTGAAGGACATCCTATTCTTTGGTTTTTAATATTAATGCCATGGGCAAAATTTTCTGTATTCTATCCACTGCCAATGATTATTATTAATTATGTTTCCTGCTTATTGTCAGTTATACTGTTATGGAAAAAAGCTCCGTTTAACAACCTAATAAAAATAATTATTACATTTTCCGCAATGTTTCTTCTTAATTTACCGATTGTAACAAGAGGATACTCAACGGGAATATTATTTTTGTTTTTATTATGCGCGTTATTTAAGCACCAGTTAAAGCATCCTTTCATCTACGCATTATTAATAGGACTTGCTCTTAATTTGAATATAATGACTGCAGTCGGCGGAATTTGGTTTGGCTGCGTATTTGTTTACAACATTTTAAAAAGTGGGAAAATGAAAGAGAAGATAATATCATTAAGTATATTATTTTTTTCTTCTCTTTTTACCCTGCCTTTATTGTTTGCCACAAACCCGACAGCAGTTTTGATGAAAGGCTGGCTCTGTCCTAAAAATATTATTACATTTTTTACTGAGCCTGCTTATTACACACTAATTATTTACATAACATTAATAGCGTATTTACTTTATAAATTAAGAAACAAGCTTTTTAATTCTTTTCTGATTTTTACTTCATTAACATTATTATACTTGTTTACATCGGTCTATCCTTGTTTTTATCATCATTTTATATTCTTTTTTATATTTATTATTATTTACATGTGGTTAGCAGGAGAAAGTTCAAGCATCTTTAAATCTAAAAATATAGTATTTTCAGCGCTATTGGCATTATTAATTGTTCCTCCAATAAACCACGATTTAGAGATAGAAAAGGTTGTTCACCACAATTTAATGAAAAATCCGATAAAGCTTATTAAAACAATAAACTCAGAACCTGTTTTTCAGAATTCCAGAATATATATACATGGAAGAGAAAGCTACATAATTCCGTACATTAATAAAGATATTGAAATATATGACTTATGTCATTTAAAACCTATATCAGCAATAAAATCTTTTGAAGTACCCAAAGAATGCATTTTGGAAACTGAAGAAAAAATTATTGGTAATACGAAGAAAACTTTTATAATTTCTAGAGAATTTTATTTTGGAGATATAATCGGCGAATTTGAAGATTTTAAGATATATAAGATAAAGTAGTAGACATTATAATAAATAACAATTCACCTATAAGTTTATAATTGTTTGCATATTGTATTTGTTTATTGTAGTGTTTAGTTATTGAGTTTATTAGAAAAGAGGATAAATAAATGAACACAACTATTGAAAAACAAGAAAACAATATCGTTAAAGTAGATATTGAAGTGCCGGCAAAAGAAGCAGTTACATACTATAACAATGCTATAAAAAGATTAGCACAATATGTAAACATTCCGGGATTCAGAAAGGGTAAAGCGCCAAGAAATATTATCGAACAACATATCGGCGAAGAAAGAGTAAAACAAGAAGCATTGGAAAATGCTTTACCGAAAATTTTTGGTGATGTTATAAAAGAAAATGACTTTGATATTGTTGCTCAACCGTACGTTGAATCTTATGATTTTAAAGTAGGTGAAGATTTAAAGATTACGGCAAAAATAGAATTAAGACCTGAGATTACATTAGGCGAATACAAAGGACTTACAGTAGAAGTTAATGAGTACAAAATTCCTGAAGATGCTATGCAAAAATCTCTTGACGGAATGCTTTCACAATACGCTACAACAGTTGTTGTAACAGATAGAAAAACAGTTGCAACAGATGAAATAGTATTTGATTTTGACGGCTATTCAAACGGAGAAAAAATAGAACATGGAGATGCTAAAAACTTTACTCTTGATTTAGCTCATTCTAGCTTTATTCCGGGATTTGCAGAACAATTGGTTGACAGACCGCTTGGCGAAGAATTCGATATAGAAGTTAAATTTCCGGAAGAATACCACGAAAAGAAGCTTGCAGGACAACCTGCTACATTTAAGTGCAAAATAAACGAAATCAGAACAAAAGTTCTTCCTGAGCTTAATGACGAATTTGCTCAAAAAGTAGGTCCGTTTAAAACAGTTGATGATTTAAAGGCTGATATTCAAAAATATTTAGACCGTCAAAAAGAAGATGCAGACAGAATGAACTCTGAAAGAGCAATTTTTGAGAAAGTATCTTCCGATGAAAAAGTTGATATTCAACAATCAATGATTGACAGAGAAGCCGATGAACTTCTTGAAGAATACAAACAGAAATTGACTGCACAAGGATTTACTTGGGAACAAGCTTTAGAAGCACAAAGTTACGACGAGATTATGAGTCAATTAAAAGAAGATGCTCAAGTAAGAGTTAAAAACTCATTAGTGATAGATAAAATTGCTAAGTTAGAAAATATCACAGTATCTCAAGCTGATTTTGGTGCTAAATTATCCGAATTAAGCCAAATGTACCAAATTGACGCTCAAACAATGATAAAACAGCTTTCTCAAACACCCGGAGTATTTAATGCACTATCTCAACAAGCATTAAATGAGAAAGTTACAAAGTTCTTGGCAGATAATAATTCAGTAAAACTAAAATAATAAATATATTATAAAAACTAATATAAGGCGGAGTAGAAAATATAAGCTCCGCCTTTTTAATTATTTATGGATATAAAAAACATTATTAATACCCTCTATCAGACTACCTTAATATCTAAGAGGACAATATAAGTTTTAGCTTTTAACAAAAATGATTCGAATTAACAGCAAAAACTTACATAAAACTTAATGCTACAGCGTCAGGATGTTCTATAACATTTCTTACATAATTATAGTAATCATTCTTGTATCCGTATTTTTCTATTTTTTCCAACAATTCAGACTTTGTTATAAATCCTTGATTAAATGCAATTTCTTCAAGGCAAGAAATTTTTACACCTTTATTAAGTTCCATTGTTTGAACAAACAAACTAGCCTGTAACATTGAATCGTGTGTTCCTGTATCAAGCCAAGCAAAACCTCTGCCAAGAATTTCAACATTTAACTTACCTTTAGACAAGTATACTTTATTCAAGTCCGTAATCTCTAATTCCCCCCTTGCGGAAGGTGTCAATTGTTTTGCATATTCACATACATTACCATCATAGAAGTATAATCCTGTTACCGCATAATTCGATTTTGGGTGCAAAGGTTTTTCTTCAAGTGATACAGCTTTATTATTTGAATCAAACTCAACAACACCAAATCTTTCGGGATCCTTTACCGTATATCCGAATACAGTCGCTCCGGAATTATGTTTGATAGCGTGTTTCATAATTGTAGAAAATCCCTGTCCATGGAAAATATTATCACCAAGAACAAGTGCGACATCTTCCCCATCTATAAATTCTTCCGCTATTAAAAATGCATCCGCAATTCCGCGTTGAACATATTGAATTTTATACGTTAAATTAAGCCCATATTGAGAGCCGTCACCCAATAGTTTTATAAAATTGTCATAATCAGCCTCATTTGTAATTATCATTATATCTTTAATACCTGCAAGCATTAATGTTGATAAAGGATAATAAACCATCGGCTTATCATATATCGGAAGCAATATCTTTGATATCGGCTGTGATGCCGGATATAATCTTGTTCCCGCTCCGCCAGCTAAAACAATTCCCTTCATTTAGACTCCTTTTCTAAAATGTTTCTATCCTTTAAAACTTTTTAATGCTCTTGACATACACATTTCATCCATTACGCAGGAATGGGTGATATTAACACTTTTATTAGTTTTAGAATTTGTTAATATGATATAAGGAACATAATGTCCTCTGTATTTTTTAAGCAAATTGTATCCGTATGCAGTATTTGCATTAACTTTTACGAATGCAAAATCCTTATTGCTCTTGGATAAATTTGTATATATTGATTCAAAATTTTTACAAACACTGCATTCAGGCGTATATAAATATAAAAAAACATTTTTATTTTTTGCCAAAGCATTCTCATATGTACCTGAAAATACAGGAGCAGATATTAACATTACAAATATTGATAAAAAGAACTTCCTTAACATAAGTAAGATATTAACATTATCAAAGAGGATTTTCAATACACAATTGAATAATAAAAAAAATATTCATTTGAATATTGACTTTTTTATTCACATTATTAAATATCAAATATGACTAATATGAATAAAAATTATTATACTATTTTGGGCGTATCAGAATCATGCTCAGAACAAGAATTAAAAAGTGCATATCGTAAACTTGCACGTTTATGGCATCCTGATGTTGCAGGAAATTCCGAGGATACTGTTGCTAAATTCAAAGAAATTAATGAAGCATATGAAACACTTTCTAACAAAGTAAAAAGAGCCGAATATGACACAATAAACAGATACTATAACTATTCAAGTTCAAAACAAACTCAAACAAAAAAAACTAACAATTCCACAAAGCCTGATTTCAAAAATACTAAAACACAAAATAATAAGAACGATGAAAACAAAACCTCAAAAATAAATTTTAACTGGGAAGAATTTTTATCAAAATACAGAGAATATACAAAAAAACATGAAGAAAATATCAATAAAAATGAAAATACAAACTATGGAACACAAAAAAAAGGAAAAGATATTAATACCGACGTTGAAATAACAATTGCAGAAGCAATAAACGGAACAACAAAAGTTATTAATATGTTAAATACACACGTATGCCAGTACTGCAGCGGCAGAAAATTCATAAACGGAACAACCTGTCCGCACTGCAAAGGTAAGGGCGAAAGTTCTGATTATAAGAGATTTTCTGTAAAAATTCCATCCGGAATAAAAGATAATTCAAAAATAAGACTTGCTGGAGAAGGAGAAAAAGGTATAAACGGCGGTTCTAACGGAGATTTATACATAACAGTACACATAAAAGCGCCACTAGATTACAAAACTGAAGGCAATAACATTCTGAAAACTATTACACTAGCACCATTTGAAGCTGTGTTAGGCGGAAATATTGCAGTCAAAACATTAGACGGAAATGTAACAGTAAAAATATCACCGAATACTCAAAATGGACAAAAAATAAGACTCAGCGGCTGTGGCATTAATGTTAACGGGAAAATCGGCGATATGATTTTAACTGTAGAAATTCAAATTCCTAAAAACCTATCTTTTCAAGAAATAGAGTTATATAAAAAGCTTCAGGAATATTCTTCACAAAATATCAGATAATATGCAAAATCCCTGTATTTAATTGCCAATATGTCAACAGTAAAATATTTGTGGTATAATTCTATATAGTTTAACGTAAATAAGGAATAACTAAATGCCAAAAATTTATTTTGTTGATGTAACTAACAGGGATGGTGTACAAACTTCAAGATTAGGTCTAGCTAAACTTCAAAAAACTATCATAAATTTAATGCTTGATGATATGGGAATCACTCAATCTGAATTCGGTTTCCCTACAACAATGCACGAACTCAATTATTTGAATGCAAACTTGGAGCTTGTTAAGCGCGGCGTGATTACAAAAACAAAATTATCCGGCTGGATGAGAGCTATCTCAAGCGATGTCGAATTATCTTTCTCAAATTGCCCGTTACTTGAGAACTGCAATCTATCACAGTCAACATCAGACCAAATGATTCAAGGCAAATATCTAGGTAAAAAAACAAAAGATGATATTCTCAGAATGACCTGCGAAGCAGTCGAATGTGCAGTAGATAAAGGTGCTAAAATAATCGGTGTTAACGCAGAAGATGCATCGAGAAGTGATTTGGATTTTCTGATAAAGCTTGCTAAAGAAGCGAAAAAATGCGGTGCATATCGTTTCAGATACTGCGATACACTTGGTTATGAAGATCCGCACACGACTTACCACAGAATTTATACAATAGCAAAAGAAACTCAAATGCCGATAGAAATGCATTTTCATAACGATTTGGGTATGGCAGTTGCCTGCTCTGTTCAAGGTGCATTGGCTTCAGTAGAAGCAGGACAGGATGCTTACATTAATACCGCAATAAACGGTATGGGTGAAAGAGCCGGTAATGCCGATTTGGTTTCTTGCCTGCTTGCTTGTTCGAAATCGTCCGGATTCAAGTGTAAAAATTTGGTAGACGAAAACATCGACCTTTCAAAATCATGGAAACTTGCAAAATATACCGCTTACGCATTCGGTCTGCCGATTCCTATTAACCAGCCGGCAGTCGGAGATAATGCATTCGCTCACGAATCAGGTATTCACGCAGACGGCGCACTTAAAGACAGAAGGAATTATGAACTTTACGACTTTGAGGAGCTGGGACGCGGCGAGCCGGAAATAATTGAAACCGGAAGAATGATTACAACAGGCGAGTACGGCGGAATTAAAGGTTTTAGAAATGTGTATAATAAACTCGAAATAGAGTTTAAAGACGAAAACGAAGCAAGAAACATTCTTGAATTGGCTCGTTACGCAAACGTACATACACAAAAGCCTTTGACTGAAAGTGAATTGAAGTTTATATATCACTATCCTGATATCGCAGCAAGATTAATGACGGTTACACCATACTATGAGCCTGCAGGAGAACTTCAAAAGCGTTTAGACGAAGGCACAAAAGCTATGCCTCAGCATATTATTTAGTAAAAACAAGCTATTAAAAAGTTTATTGTGGCATTAGAATGCACATCCTACAACGAATAATTTTGTTTGATTTCTTCATATTTTGCAGGTAATTCCTTTTGAAATGATGATGCCATTTCTGTTAATGATTTTCCGCTTTTTTTGTAACTGTCTTTATAATCAGCAAGAAATTGTCGTAATTCTTTTAATACTTGTTGAGCAAATTTAGCATTATTTCCAATAAAATCTTTTGCAACCTGAGACGCAAAACTATCAAAAGTGTCTTGCATTTGCGCTTCTTGCTGCCAAAGCACAAACTCATAATCAGACACATTTTTCTCACTTTTTTTGTCTTCATCAGCAAATTCTACAATATCCAACCCCAATTCTTTTTGAATAAAATTAAATTCCTGCTGTGTTATTTTACCGTCTTTGTCAGTATCAATATCATCAAAGTTAATTACTCTGCCGTTTTTGGCAGTTAAAGATCCGAATTGAAATTGATATATTCCGCTGAAAGACATAAAAAAATCCTATTTTTTGTTTTACTTTAATATGTATATCGGCACATACAGATAAAAACTTAAAAAAAAATCTTAAATTGTTACAAATATTTACATTTTCATATATTTACCCCAAAGTGTTTGCAATTTAAATATGTTTATTTTATTATTAGACCATACGCCGAATTTATAGAATGTGTTTAATTCACATTCTATTTTAAATAGGCAGAAAAAAAAACGGTTAAAATACTAAAATATAAAGGATTAAAACAATGGGTATCAAAGGTAAAAATGACAGAATGGTAGTTTTAGCATGTGAAGATTGCAAGGAAAGAAACTACACTACAGTAAAAAATAAAAAGAATACAAAAGACAGAATGGAACTTTCTAAATATTGTCCGACTTGTAAAAAGCACACAACTCATAAGGAAACAAAGTAAGCTGCTTAGCTATATGCAGCTAGGCAGCTTTAAAAAAGTCGCATAGCTGCTATATTGCACGGCAGCTTTTATGCGTCCTTAGTTCAGTTGGTAGAACGTCGGTCTCCAAAACCGGATGTCGAGGGTTCGAGTCCTTCAGGGCGCGAATTATTAATACAGGGTAATTAAAATGAACGATACAGCAGATAAAATAAAGCAATCAATTATTACATATTTTAGAGGCGTCAGAACTGAATGGGGCAAGATTACTTGGCCAGAAAAAAATCAGGTTGTTGTTGAAACATGCTTTGTTATAGCGATTGTGTTTATATTCACCGTATTTATATACGTTGTTGATATTATATTCAATGCTTTGCTTGCAAAATTTTAATTACATAATAATAAACCAAAATAAAGGGTAAGAATAATGAGTGAAAAAGAAGAAAACTTAACAAACGAAGAATTGAAAGAAGAAACTCAAGAAGTTGAGGAGCATAAATCATCAGAAAAAAATCAAAAAAGATGGTACATTGTTCATACGTATTCAGGATACGAAAACAAAGTCAAGAGCAATTTAGAAAAACGTATTGAATACATGAACATGGCTGATAAAATATTCAGAGTCGAAGTTCCTCAAAAAACTGTTACCCAAATTAAAGGCGGAAGAAAATTAGAAAAAGAAGAAAAAATCTTCCCCGGCTACGTACTT
>CADBXV010000032.1 GCA_902798645.1 uncultured bacterium | reverse complement strand
GAGTTTGCGGAAAAATTAAAATTTTCCCTGCAAACTCTGGGGAACGGTTTCGAGTCAGGCTACGTGCTATCCCGCACCTAGCCTGACTCTCACACACCTTGGGTCGGATTTGAAAAAGTTCGAAAAATTGTCATTTTTCGACTTTTTCCGCATCCTCCATTGGCAAAATTTATATTGTATAATATTTTTATGTCTGAAGAAGTTGAAAAATTAGAAAATCTTGCAGAATATTTTAGAAGGTTAAAAAGTAAAATACTTTTGCTTAAACTTATTAAGCAGGCTAAGCAAGAGTATGATAAATATAATTACAAAGAAAGCAGAAAATCTTTAATAGAAGCTTTTTTAATTGACAGAAAAAATCCTACTGTTTTAAGAGGTCTTGGTTGTATAAAACAATTTAGCGGTAAGTGGAATTCTGCTATAAGATATTTTAATATGGCTTTAAAATATTCTGATAAAAAAGAAGTTGAATATACTTTATTAGGAATGGTTTATTATTTACAAAGTAATCTTGATAAAGCATTAGAATATTTTAATCTTGCAATAGAAAAAAATGATAATTACGACAAAGCATATGAAGGCAGAAATCAGGCATTACTTGAAAATCATTTAAAAATAGTTGATATACAAGAGTCATTAAAAAAACATTTCTAAGTTTAAAGGGGTAAATATAATACACCTAAAATTTATTTGTATTATTTAAATTCTCAAAAATATATTTTAATATTACCTTGAGTAATTGTAACATATTATAACAATCCCCACTCATCCCTACCAATTTCCCGTATGACTAAAAAATATGGAGGTTTTTATGACTATTAAAATATTACTTGTAGAAGACCAAAAATTAATGAGAATCGGTATAAAATCTTTATTTAATGATTATCCTGAAATGGATGTTATAGGAGAAGCTGTAAACGGCAAAGAGGCAGTAGAAAAATCTAAATTAATAAAACCTGACATTGTACTTATGGATATAGGACTTCCTGATATATCAGGTATTGATGCTACAAAACAAATTATAGAAAATAACAGTAATATAAAAGTTATAATATTGACTTCTCATATAAATGAACAGGAATTAAATGCTTCATTATCAGCAGGAGCAAATGCATATGTAATAAAAGACATAAGTACAGAGTATTTGATGTACGTAATAAAAATGGTAAAATCCGGAGCAATGTGGATAGATCCGCATGTAGTACCTTTTATAAGAGAAAAAAATAACGGTATAATTCCTTCACGACAAATATCGAGAAGTGTATTTAAACAAAACCATTCAAATTTAACACAAAGAGAATATGAAGTTTTAAAACTTGTTGTAGACGGACAATCAAACAGTCAAATAGCAAAAAGTTTAACAATAAGCGAGCATACAGCAAAGGCACATGTGTGTAATATAATACAAAAACTTGTTGTAGATGACAGAACGCAAGCTGCGGTTAAGGCATTAAAAGAAGGTTTGGTTTAGTTAATTGTATAAAAAAAATAAAAGATAGAAAGTTTTCTACAAAATTTTTCTATCTTTTATTTTATTATTATTTATTAATTTATATATATAAAATAATAACAATAATAATAAGCTTAAAATATTTGTTCAAAAGTGGTTAAAATATTTGTTAATATTAGCTTTTTATTGTAAAAAAATATGTTCAAAAAAAGTAAAAAAATTAAGAGTTTTGAACAATTTTGAACAATAAAAAAAATATAAATAATAAAAAAAATAAAAATATATAAAAACATGTTTAAAACTAATCGACTTATCTACATTTTTTCTACAAAGTTTTGAACAATAAAATTTAACATACCTTAACAAAAAATATACGTTTTTATTTTTATTTATTGTATAATCTCTTTATACTTTTATGAGGAGATTTAAATGAAAGTCAGCGTAAAAGTGCCGGCAACATCAGCCAATCTTGGCCCCGGATTTGATTGCTTGGGTTTGGCACTACCTATTTATAATACTATAACAATAGAAGAAACAGTTTTACCGGGTACAGGTGTAGAAATAAATTTAATATCTGAAAAAGAGAATATTGACGATATTATTTTTGATAATGTTCCTAAAGATGAAAACAGCATAATTTATAAAGCAGTAGAAATGCTATATAATTCAATAGGTCAGGAACCTTCTGAATTAAAGATAAATGTACAATCACAAATTCCCATAACAAGAGGTTTGGGAAGTTCAGCGTCAGTTGTTGTAGGAGGGTTATTAGCTGCTAATAAACTTTTAGGCTCACCTGCTGATACAACCGCTCTTTTATCAATAGCTACAGAGGTAGAAGGTCATCCTGATAACGTCGCTCCTGCTATTCTTGGTGGTTTTGTATTATCATCTCAAGAGGATGATGGCTCTATTTTGACAGAAAAATTAATCTGGCCTGATGAATGGGATATAACTGTTTGTATTCCTGAATTTGAGCTTTCAACAAACATTTCTCGTTCTGTTTTGCCTGAAAATGTACCTATGTCAGATGCTGTGTATAATGCTAAACATCTTGCTATGCTTATCCAAGCTGTAAATACAAAAAATGTAAAATTAATGAAAAATGCTTTAAAAGATAAACTGCACCAACCATATAGGGAAAAATTAATTCCTGGTATGAAAGAGATAATAGAAGCATTTAGACATGAAGACGGAATAATTGGAACTGTTTTATCCGGTGCAGGTCCTTCAATGTTGGTTATTTCTCATAAGTATGATTTAGATAAAATTAAATCTACAGTAAGAGATATTTGGGAAAGTTTAAGTATAAAATCAGATATTCGCACACTAAAAATAGAAGATAAAGGTGCAGAAATAGTAGAAGAATAATTATATACCCATGCTTGTAATTTCAGTATAAGCGGAAAGTATACGGTTTCTTACTTGTACTGCCATTTGCATGCTTAAAGATGCTTTTTCTGCTGCAATCATTGCATCATGAACATTTGTAGGTCCGCCTTTAGCTAAATCTTCCTGCATTCTGTCAGCTTCTAATCTTGCATTGTTTACTGCATTAAGACTGTTAAATAACGAAGAGCCCATTTTATCCGCAAAATTTCCCAATCCTGCAGAATCATTTTTGTCGTGTATCGGAAAACTTTTAGATGCACTTTCCAGTGCTTTTTCAAAATCTGTTGTAATAGTATCATCAAATTTAAAAGATGTATTATTATTTAAAAATTTATTATAATTTTCGACAGCATCAAAAGAAAAACTTCTGTCAAAATTTGTTGATATTCCTGTTGAAAATTCCATTTATATTTACCTCTTTACCTCTATATATTCATTGCACTCTGCATCATAGTTTTGACGTTTTCAGCAACTGTTGCATTTGCTTGATATGCTTTAGAAGCCGATATCATACCAACCATTTCTTCAACAACATTTATATTAGGTAAATCAACATAACCGTCTTCATCTGCATCAGGATGTGAAGGATCATAAACAGTTTTTACGCCGTTTTCGGAATCATATATTTCATCAACTTCTACACCACCGGTTAGCATACCATGATTTAGTGCAATATTTGCATTTATATGTAAATTTCCTGTTCTCGGATCAAATTGAGCATCAGGACTGTTACTTTGAAAATTTGAAAAACCTCTGTTTAATTGGTCTTCATATATAGTTCTGAATGTTACATCTTTTTTTATATAAACACCTTTTGAGCCGTCAGGACGACGAGTTGTATTAACATTTGCAATATTAGATGCAATTGTATCCATTTTAACTCTTTGAGCGGTCATTCCCGAGCCTGCTATATCAAATATATTAAAACTCATTAACTAATCCTCCTATTGTCCGCCTCTTATAACTTCACTAAGTCCGCTGAATTGTCTTCTTTCAAGATTTGAAAGCACCATATATTTTGTACCTGTCTTTGACAAATCCATCATTTCACGTTCTAATTCAACATTATTACCATGATGGTCAGTTCCGCTATATATATCTGTAACTAATTGCGGTCTGAATTGGTCATATACATTAGATTGTAAATAGGCTTTTTCCTGTAAAGAAGGAATCCTGTATTTGTGTACTTCACCTGTAAAAACATCTAAAACAGGCGGTTTATATTCAAGACTGTTAAGACCTTTTATGTAGTCTTTTAAATCTTCTTTTTCCTGAATTTCCGCAAGCTGGCTTTCAAATGCAACTTCTTTTCTTTGATATCCCGGTGTATTCACATTTGCAATATTGGATGCAATCGCATGCTGACGGTCCATTAAACCGTTCATGCCAAGATGTGTAATTTCCATTGTTCGTGATGTAATTAAGTTCATAATTAACCGACTTTCGCAATTTTTATGACAAATTCAACTTCGTCTTCTTCATTTTTTTCCAGTTCAAGTTTGCCAAACATTTCCTCAATTGATTTTTTACAAATCATTAATCCAAGTCCGGAGCCTGTAGATTTTGTAGTATATCCTTCTTTAAATATATTTTCAGGATTTTCTATTTTACCTGCGTTATTAGAAATTCTGATTACTGCAAAATCTCCGTCATCCTCTGTTGAAATTTTAATATACTTATCATTTCCGGTGTCATCAATTTCAAATGATTCACTGGCATTTTTAACAAGATTAATTATTACCGCAATAAATTTATTTTCATCTACAGGAATTTTTATGTCGGTATTGTTTTCTTCTATACAATCAATATTTTTACTTTCGCAATATACTTTTGTCAAATCAAAAGCATTTTTTATTAATTCTTTTAGTTTGTAAGGTTTAATAACAGCTTTTTCAGTTGATTTGAGTGCAATAAGTGAATTACTTGCCATTTTTACCGCACGTGAAAGACAACTTAATGCATTTGAGATATTTTCTTCTTTTATACCATTTTTTGCACATGTCTTTTTTATAATTTCTGTATACAAATCACAAATAGATAATTGATTTCTAATTTCATGCGCTATTGCTCTTGTATTAAGATTAATTTCTTCTTCTTCTTTTTCAGATTGAATTTGAGCAAAACCTAAAACAGCATCTTTTGTTGCATCATCCATATTTTCAACCAGACGTCTGATAGAGACATTTAATAAAGGGTTATCACGTCTGTCAGGTTTAAACCTTTCCTGAAAATCTTTGATATTTATATCACAATTTCTGTCTATAATATCCAATGCTTCATTTTGCATTTTAGAGTTGTATATTGTATAGTACCTTACAAAATTTTTATTATCTGTTTTATTATCCCAAATAATTATTGCAACAAATCTGTGAGTAAGTACGCATAAAAATTCTGTATTAGCCCATACCTTTTCTTTTAAATGTCCGCCTTCATCATTAAAGTCATAAGAAGGAACAGATGAGAATTCCAATCTCTTAATAAGTCCCATAATTCCGGTTTTATTGTTAATTCTGTGAAGAACAACGCCTTCTTCCGGATTGTCAACCAAAGGTTCTAAAACAGCTCTCATCATGCATTTAAGCGCTGATTTAGACAGAATCTGATTATCTTGAGATTCTATTAATTGTTTTAAATAATTTTGCTGTCTTACGATTTTTTTCATCTGTTCCTTTGTGTTGTTTTGTTTTGTCGGCTTTGCAAAGCCGACCTGCTTAATGCCTTACTGCCTTCCTTACACCGCAATTTTGTTCTTAGTTAAGAAACCATTATTAATTGCGTATAAAACTGCTTGAGTTCTGTCTGAAACTTGAAGCTTTTGGAAAATATTATTTACGTGAGTTTTAACTGTTGTTTCAGAGATAAATAATTTTCCTGCAACACCTTTATATGTTACACCTTGTGTAAGAAGTTGAAGAACTTCTTCTTCACGTGGTGTTAAAGCATCAAGTAAATTTTCTTCATCGTAGCTTGCTTCTTTTCTTTCATTTTCTTCTCTAAATGATTGTTGGAAATATTCAAAGAATCTTGAAGATAATGCAAGAGGTAAGTAAATTTTACCGTTTAATACTTCTTCTATAGCATAAATTAATTGAGCAGATGCCATGGTTTTAAGAACATAACCTTTAGCACCAATCTTCATAGCTCTAAAAATTAAATCAGCATCATCATAACCTGAAAGTGCTAAAACTTTTGTATTTAAACCAAGTTTAGTAATTTCAATAATACCTTGTAAACCATCTTTTTCAGGCATATTCATGTCTAATAAAACGATGTCAGGTTGATACTTTTTAATTAAATTTAAACCGACTGTAACATTTGTAGCAATCCCTACAACATCAAAAGTTCCTTCCAAATTCAAAAGCTCTCTGATACCGTTAAGGTGATCATAATTGTCATCAATTAACAATACCCTTGATTTCTTCTTAAACTCATGTCTCATACTCTCTTCTCTCCCCTTTTTTATTAAATTGTAAAGTTATGTTACTCTCTCCACTATTCATATTACCTGCGAATGGAGGATATTTTCATCAATAAAAAGGTTAATTTTACTGTATTTGGGGTAAATATAAAGATTTAGACCACATGGTCTATTGATAGGGTTAAATATGCTGTTGGCGATGTTTTGACAGTTAGTCAAGGCATCCTTAAAAATTAGAATAAAAAGTGTACTCTTTTTAGGGTAAAGAATTGAGTACATCATACATTTGGGGTAAATAAGAAATTTTTTATTAATACTAAAATAAAACGTACTGCCATATCTATGTAATACAGCAGTACGTTTTTGGATATATTTATTTATTCTATGCTATTGCAGGATTTGCTGAATTCTTTTTATCTTCCCATATATCAACAAGAGTTGAGCAGAAGAATATACTTGAATAAGTACCGATTGAGATACCTAAAATCATAGCAAGCACGAAATCTTTTGTTGTAACACCGCCTAAGAAGTATAAAGCAAATAATGTAATTAATGTTGATAATGATGTATTAATACTTCTTGTTAGAGTTTGGTTAATACTTGCATTCATTATTTCACCAAAAGACATCTTTTTGCCGTAATATTTTAGATTTTCACGAACTCTGTCAAATACAACGATTGTATCGTGAACAGATGCGCCGATTACTGTCAGTACTGCGGTTACAAACAATGCATCAACCTGAACATTAAAGAATAATCCTAAAATAGAGAATATACCGACTACAAATAATGTATCATGTACCAATCCCAAAATTGCGGCAAGTGCATAATTAAATTGGAATTGGAATGTTAAATATGCAATAATTCCTAAAAGTGCCAAAGAAAGTGCAATTAAAGAATTTTTAAATAATTCTTTTCCCAAAGTAGGTCCTACTGATGTAACTTGTACAAGTTCAGAGTTTGCAAAATCTTTGTTTACTACTGATGTAATTTTGTCCTGATCAGCTGAACCTTCATCAATGAACTTTGTTCTGATAGAAAGAATTGATTTTAAATCTGAATCAGCTTGATCGTTAACGTGAATAACCTGAAGATATGGATTTTCAATTCCGTTTTTTTCAAGGTTGTTTCTAACAGATGACATTTTATCATTGGTTATATCCTCTTTAACACCATATTGAAGTGTTGTACCTCCGGTGTAGTCAATACCTACTTTTAGAGGTGCGTGGGTAGGATAAGTTATTGATGAATAAATCATTGCTATAATCCCCGGTGTCAGTAAACAAGCTGACAAGGCAAGGAATATAAATCTGTTTTTTACTATATCTAGTTTAAATTTCATTGTTTGTCCCCCTTAGTCCAAGATTCCAAACTTAGCTTTTTCACGTTTAGTTTCGACTGCTTGATATTCTTGGTCGATTTCGTCTTGAGTTAAGCCGAACAACCATGGTTTTTCAAGTTTACCCGTACCGAATACAAGGTGCATAAAGTTTCTTGTAATCGTAATTGCTGAGAACATAGAAACAATAACACCGATTGCTAGAGTTAAGGCAAAACCTTTCACAATACTTGTACCCAAGCAATAGAGAATTGCACAGGTAATGATTGTTGTCATATTTGAGTCAAAAATACTTGTGAACGCTCTGTCAAAACCTGAATTGATAGCTGTAAACAAAGTTCTTCCAGCTCTCAATTCTTCTTTTGTTCTTTCAAAAATTAAAATATTAGCATCAACTGCCATACCTATTGAAAGAATAAACCCTGCAATACCTGCAAGAGTAAGTGTTACAGGAACAGCTTTGAATATTGTAAACAAGAATAAGCCGTACAAGCAAAGAGCAATATCAGCAATAATACCCGGAGCTCTGTAGTACATAATCATAAATAACATTACAAAGCCCAGACCGATTGCACCTGCTATTTTTGATTTTGCGATTGAATCTGCACCAAGAGTCGGCCCTACAGTGTTTTCTTCAATAATTTTAGCCGGAACAGGCAAAGCACCTGCATTTAATAAATCAGCCATCTGCTTAGCTTCTTGAGGACTGAAACCTTCATTTCCGCCTGATATTTGAGCATTTCCTGTTGTAATCGGTTCTCTGATTACAGGAGCTGATTGCATTTCACCGTTAAAGAAAATAGCCATTGGCTGACCTACAAGTCTTTTTGTTAAATCGCCGAATAACTTTGTTCCTTCCATATTGAATTCTAAATCAACAACAAATTGACCGGTCTGTCCGCTTGTTTTAAATTCTGCTTTATTTAATTCTTTACCAGTTAAACCTGTTGATTTCCAATCAATAATATCACCTGATGCATTTTTAACAGGTTCTTTAAATTCCAGTTCTGCTGTTTCTCCTAAATACGCTTTTGCTTGATTTAGGTCTGAAACGTCAGGGATTTCAACTACAAGTCTTTTATCTCCTGCTCTTTGAACAACTGTTTCTGCCACACCAAGCTTATTAACACGATTTTCAATTGCAAACTGCAAACTTGACATCATATCCGGTGTTACTTCCGCACCATTAATCGGTTGAGCTTCAAGTACAAGCCTTGAACCGCCTACAAGGTCTAAACCAAGTTTTGTAGGTTTTGTGCAAATTACTACAATAGAAGTTATAGCAAGTGCGACAATCACCCAAAACAAAATGAGTTTATTCTTCATCTATGTACTCCTTTATATCCTATATTATTATTTTATATCAAACATAAAAGAAGTGAACAAGTAAGCATGTGATTATGTGAGCGGGTGATTTATAAGTGAGTGATGTGAGTGAAGTTATTTGAAAGCAGTTGTTGTGTTTTATCCAATTTACTTACTACTAAAGAAATTCCCAGTCTCTTTCCATTTTTGAGCAACAAACTTTTAGTCTTAAAGAAAATTTGGATAATAAAGCGGTTAAATTAGGTAAATCGTTTGGTTTTAAATTGCTATTTCCATTTTCAATCAATTCCTGTATTAATCTGGACAAACAATCAACGTAAGTGCTATAAAAAATAATTTTTTGGATGTGCATATCCATCGTTTGAATTTTTTTTATATTCATAAATCCTCCAATATTAAGATTTATTATCATGTAATCAACTATATAATTGATAAATCAATTATATAATAAATAATATTATATTAAATCTATGCAATAGTCAAGTTATCAACTCATTAGTATAATTATAAATATGAGCATTAAAGTAAGAGAACAAATAAAATCACTATTGGGAGCAAAAGGAGTAACAATGAAAGAAGTTGCTCAAATGCTGTCAGACAAAACCGCAAAAAATTATTCATTAGCAAACCTGTCATCAAAACTAAAAAGAGGAACTTTAACATACAACGAAGTTTTAATGATTATAGATTTTTTGGGTTATGATATTGAATTTAAAGAAAAAGAATAAAATATTTATCCCTATATAGCATCAAGCGTAAAGAACAAATCGGCTTTTTCTGCTTTTGTTAATTCTACAAGAGGTCTGCGGACATATTCTTGGATCAATTCTTTATATGCAAGTGCTGCTTTAACCGGAACAGGATTTGGCGCCATAAATAATTTTTTAAATATCGGGTAAAGTTTTCTGTGCATATTTCCTGCTGTTGCAGCATCGCCCGTCTTAAAGTTTCTTATCATTGATTTAATTTCAGTTCCGAACAAGTGAGATGCAACTGATATTACACCATGCGCTCCGACTGAAAGCATCGGCAAAGTTAAACTGTCATCTCCGGAATAAATTGCAAAGTCACTCGGACAGCTCATCTTTAACTCGGTTATTGTATCCATATCACCATAGCTTTGTTTTAAAGCAACGATATTTTTATATTTTTTTGCCAAAGTTTTAACCGTTTCAACTGACATATTTACACCGGTTCTTGAAGGTATGTTATAAAGTATAATCGGAAGTTCCGTAGCTTCTGCAATTGCAGAAAAATGTTCAATCATCCCTGCTTGAGAGGGTTTGTTATAATAAGGTACAACTGTCAAAATTGCATCGGCACCTTCTTTTTCTGCTCTTTTAGCGGTCATTACGGCTGTTTCGGTTGAATTAGAGCCTGTTCCCATTATAACTTTACCTTTGCCTAAAACCGCTCTTTTTGCACTTGATAGAATTTCCAATTCTTCATCAAAACTTAAAGTAGGAGATTCACCGGTTGTACCTGTTACAAGCACTGCATCAGAACCGTGGTTTACAAGATAATTTGCCAAAAATTCCACTTTATCATAGTCTACTTCTCTTTTTTCGTTGAATGGTGTTACCATTGCCGTAATTACTTCGCCTGCATCATATCTCATAACATATCCCCTTATACTTATAATTTTATATTATACCATAGGTTTAAACCTATGAACTTCCAATGTACCTTCTTCTTTTTGGAAAATACCTACAATTTCAGTTTCATATATCTGCAGTTTATTGTATTTGTATTTGAATAAAGTATCTGCTGATATGATAATTTTTCCGTATTCTTCAAATTCAGATAATTTTTTCAACTGATTTAAGTCAAGTCCCGCCTGAACGCATATAGCATATTCTATTGGAGCAGTAGATTTTAATACTTTGAATAAAATTTGTAAAGTAGTATTTATATCATCAAAATTATCAAAATAATATAAAAATCCGCCATTAAATACTTCGTATTTAATATTTGTTTTTTCATAAATAAAATCATTCATCAATCTGTTTTGCCAAGCCATATCAACATTTGGATTATCAGTGCCAAAGTTTTTTTTAGCTTTCGTCTTTATAAGAACCATGTACTTTATAACTTGTTTTTCGTTTTTTACTATGTTCTTAACCAAACTGCGATTGAAAGCTTTTTCTGCCATTCTTTTTTGTTTTATATTAATATTTTCTCTCAGCTCATCAATATCTGTAAGCCAGTTTAAAAAGATTTTTGATAATATTAGGAAAAAAATCAATAAAATAAGAATAATTAAATATTTTAAATCTATAGTATTATTAAATGCAGTCAAAGAATATGAACAAATGCTGTCAGCGAAATTTAATATACTGTCTGTAAAAGGTCTAAAAATATCTAATACAAAAAAATTAGCCTGATTAATAGCTTCTATCCATTGCAAAGTTATTAACATAATTAATAATGTGCAAAAAAGACTAAAAAAATTTAAAATATTTTTTAAAGCTAATATTCCAAACTTACTCATTTTTCTCCTATTCCAAATAAATATTATCTATTAATCTTACTTTTTCAACTCTGCAAGCAATTAAAGCAATAGAATTATTATCTGCTTTTGTTTTATTTTCAAGAGTGTTTTTATCAACGATTTCTAAATATTCCATATCGTGTTTATCTGTAAGAAAATTGTATGCAGTTTCTTTTAAAGCGTCAACATCAGTAATACCGTTTTTATAGCAAGATTTTATATTATTTAAAATTTTGCTTAAAACAAGTGCATCTTTTTTACCGTCTTCGCTTAGGTATTTATTTCTTGAACTTAAAGCAAGTCCGGTATCTTCTCTAACAATAGGACATTGGATAATTTGAATCGGAACATTTAAATCTTTAACCATTTTTTTAATAATTATAACTTGTTGTGCATCCTTTTGTCCGAAAAATGCGTATTCCGGTTGAACAATATTAAAAAGTTTTAAAACAACCGTACAAACACCATCAAAATGTCCTGTTCTTGATTTTCCGCAAAGAGTATTAACATAGAAAAACGGCGGACAAACATAGGTTAGAATATCGTTAGATAATCTTTGTCCTTCTCCGTACATTTCATTTGCGGATGGTGCAAAAACAATATCAACACCTTCATTTTCGCATAAATTTACATCAGCATCTAAAGTTCTCGGATACTTATCAAAGTCTTCGGAAGGTCCGAATTGAATAGGATTAACAAAATCTGATACAACAACTTTATCACATGTTTCTTTTGCTTTTTTAATTAAACTCAAATGTCCTGCATGAAGTGCGCCCATAGTAGGAACAAGCCCTACGCTCAGCCCTTCTTTTTTCCATTGTTTAATTTTTTCTCTTACTTCTTCTATTCTATGTAATAACATTTTATGAATCCTTCTTTGATAAAATTATTATAGCACATCATAATTTATATAGATGTATAAAGTCAGAATTGTAGAATTATAGTTTGGGTTTTAGCTGATAAAAACTTTTAGTTTTTTAATTTTTCTTTTTCTTCTTTATCTAGTTCAAATGATTGTTTTTCAGAAGGAAAAATTTCTGTTTTTACTTCTTTTTTATATAATTCAACCCCTTTTAGTATTTCGTCATGAAGGTTTGCATATTTTTTTACAAACCTTGGAGTAAAATCTGTAAATTTACCCAAAATATCATCTATAACAACGATTTGCCCCGAGCAATTTACACCTGCTCCAATTCCAATGGTTGGAATTTTTAAGTTTTCCGTTATATATTTAGCACTATCAGCCGGCATAAGTTCTAAAACAACTCCAAAACACCCTGCTTCTTCAAGTTTTTTTGCACTTTCTAATATTGCTTCAATTTTATCGGATGTTTTTCCCTGAATTTTGTGTCCGCCCAACGTATTCATCAATTGCGGAGTAAATCCTAAATGCCCCAAAACAGGAATTCCTGTTTCAGTACATCTTTTTACTAAATTCACTATATGCTCGTTGCAGCCTTCAAGCTTAATTGCGTTTGCACCGGATTTAATCATTTTCCCTGCATTTTCTAAGCCCTGCTCAATCGATAAATTATAACTCATAAACGGCATGTCACCAATTATAAAAGAGTTTTTTGCACCTCTTGCAACAGCTGATACAAAAATCAACATCTCATCAAGAGTAATATTATATGTATTTTCATGCCCTAAAACAACCATTGCTAAAGAATCACCGACTAAAATTGCATCGACTTCTGCTTTGTCCAAAACTTGTGCAGTTGAATAATCATAAGCCGTAAGCATAGCAATCTTTTCACCACTATCCTTTAATCTTTGAAATGTTGATACTGTTTTCATATTTATTTCCTTTTTATTGTTGGTGCGGTATGCCGCACCAAATGGAATATTTACTTCTTTGTTGATTTTCGGTACCAATAATAAACTGCTCTTGCAACACGATGAGAAGAATGTCTTACTAATCCTTGTTTATTTTCTTGAATAAGTTTTTGAGAAACTACTTCTATTCCAATCGGATTTATATTTTCCATATCTAAACGTACAGGTATAGAGCCTGATTGGGCATATCCCTCAGATATATTATCGGGAAGACTGTTATTAACTAATACTGCATCAACAATCTTTTTTCCGCCTGCGTGTTTAAACAGTGCATTAATATGACTTGCAACAGTATAATCTGTTGTTTCTCCGGGTTGAGTCATAATATTACAAACATATATTTTTTTTGCCTTAGATTTTGATATTGCTTCAACAATACCTTTAACTAAAAGGTTAGGTATAACACTTGTATATAAACTTCCGGGACCTAAAATTATTAAATCGGCATCACCTATCGCAGCAATTGCTTCCGGTAAAGCTTCACAATCAGCAGGTTCTGTAAACAGTTGCTTGATTTGTCCTTGTGCTTCCGGAATGCTTGATTCTCCATGGATAATTCTGCCGTCTTCAAACTCTGCTCCAAGTTTCATATCGTCTAATGTTGCAGGAAGTACAACACCTCTTATATTAAGTACATTTGCGGATTCTTTAATTGCTTTAACCATATTACCTGTAATTGAGCAAAGAGCAGTTAAAAATAAATTTCCAAAACTATGTCCTTCCAAACCTTCACCGGTCTTAAATCTATATTGGAAAAGTTCTGTAATCAAATCTTCATCATCACCTAAAGCGGCAATACAATTCCTGATATCTCCCGGAGGTAAAATACCCATTTCATTTCTTAATCTTCCGGAGCTTCCGCCGTCATCACCAACAGTTACTATTGCGGTAATATTGCTTGTGTATCTTTTAATACCTCTAAGGAGCATTGATAAACCCGTTCCACCGCCTATTGCAACTACTTTAGCACCTTTATTAAGTTTTCTTCTTCTGTATAGTTTTTCTAAGATATTGGAATTACCCTTTGCAGAATTCATATCCATAATTGATAAAGTCGTTTTTTGCCATCCTTTAAAGAATATAACTGAACCGACTAAAATGAATGTTGCTGCAAGTACATTAGATGGCAAGATAAGTGCAGCTTTTCTTATAAGTTCAAGAGTTAAGTATATCGGTCTTATATTAGCGAGAACCATAAATCCTAAAACAATCATTACAGAGCCAAAAAATATTAATAAAAACCATCTTTTGACTTCCAGTCCCGGAAGTAACCAGCCGACTTCTTTTTTTACATTTACGTTTTCTGTTATTTCGTCTATATTAAATGTCATGTTTGCTCCTTTATTTGCAAATAAGGCACTAGGGCACTAAGAATATTCACAATAAATTTTTGTTTTACTATAATCATTTCCTTACTCCACCCATCCTGATAATTTTGCATTATTAAAATTAACCGGTGCCGGTGTAATTAGTCGTTTTGCCTCTTTTATTAAATCAATAGAGGTTTTGTATTTGTTAGAAAAATGAATAGTATTAACTTCGCACATACTCATTCCGCCTGCATTGTTTCTAATTTGAGAGGTGTGAAGTAAATGCTGTAATCTTTTTATCATATCAAAATTGTTAGTATTATCCGGAATTGCATAATCAACCGTTAAATCAGGATTATAAGTTTTTTCCAAACATAATTCCTGAGCAACCGGAATACCTGTGTAATCACTGACTTTTGAAGTTATATCTCCCATAGGAGCATAATAAACAAGCCAATCGGAACATTTTTTTATTGCTTTTGCAACTGCAGTTGAAAAAGTAAAATCTTCACCGCAAGCTTTGTACATAGCACCATGCGGTCTTACATGTTCAATACTAAGTCCGTAAGCTTTTGCAAAAGACATTATCGCTCCAACCTGATATACAACTAAAGCTTCCAGTTCATCTTCCTTTAATTCGACAGGTCTGTATCCGAATCCTTGAATATCATTGAACCCTATATGCGCACCAATAGCCACATTTTTTTCTTTTGCTTTCAAAAGGGCTTCTTTTATGGTTATCGGATCTCCTGCATGAAATCCGCAGGATATATTAACAGAACTTACGTAATCTAACAGTTCAAATTCTTGATTATTTTTATAAACACCGTATGCTTGTGCTAAATCACAATTGAAGTCTATATTTTTTATAGATTTTTTTTCTAAAACTTCTTGCATCCAAAACTCCTTTTTTTTTATTATACAACGAAATATAAAGTTTATTTAATTATATAGATTTATTTTTTTGTTTATTTTATTTTTTATATATGGGAATAAGTACAGTATCGTTCGACAAGATGAAAGTTATTAATAACAAAGTTTATTTTACTTTGTATGGTGAAAAACAAATCAGTACAAGAGTTTTTGATTTCGACGGGCAAAATTTGTATAACAAAATTTCTCACAATCCTGTTAAAAATATAAAAAATGACATGGTTATTATTTCCAGAAAGAATGAGTACGAATATCCAAATAAGAGTATAATTTTTGAAGTTGTGGAAAGAATTTATAATCTAAAGGGAAAATTATTAAGTATTAATAAACATTTAGAAAGAATTAAATGATAAAACTATCACCAAATACAAAATTTTCGTATTATATTGCAAAAGGCACAATATCTTCCAGAATTAAACAAACGGAAGGTTTAAACAATCAGATATTTAGGCGCTTACTTCAATTATACGAAGGGAAAAATGCTTGCGGAATAGGTGTTATTAAAAACAGTTATAATTCAATATTGCCTGAAAAGAAAAATGTACAAATTCAACCGCTTCCGCAAAGGGATTATGATTCGTATGGAGGCGGTACAAGAGTTGAAGACTCAGGAAAATATATAACCGGATATTCTATAGAAGTTCCTACAAATAAAAAGAAAAAATTGAACATTCTTGAGCTGTCTTCTTTTATGCACGAATCCACACACGTATTGGACTACCTGTTTAATCCGAAATACATAGCAAATTATAGACAAATGTGTGAAAAAAATATTTATGACAAAAAATATTTTTCTTTGTATGAAAGATATTTTTATAATACTAAAGAAATGACAGCCAATGACAAAGAAGAAATGCTGATATTGGCTGAAAAAGAAACAAGAAAAGCATTAAAAAATGTACCTCATGAAGAAAAATTGATATTTTTAAATTTCATAAAATACAGCATAGAAATGGAATATCACGCATATAATCAAGATGTTAAATATGCAAGAATACTCAAATCCTTAGGAAAACCGGTAGATGAAGAAAGCTTGGAAGATTATAACAAGTACATGGCGTTTCCCGAAAAAATAAAGATAATTAACAAACTTTTAAAAGAAGAACTGGAATCCAAAAGAGCTGAATAACTGGATTGGTGTAAAAAACAGTATTTTTGAGTATTTTGAATATATAGATTGATATTTTTCATACTTGTCTCCGGCAAATAATATTTTTACGTGTTTTATAACAAATATGAATATTTCATTCAACAATAATATAAATTTTGGTTCAGGGTTAACTAAACAAATACTTGAAGCAGAACAAAAGACAAAACCTTACATGATTAAAAGATATTTTCAGCAGTCAAGTTATAAAGATTGGGCTGATTTTTATAATATTGACTTTAAAAACAATAAGGCTTGTGCGCTTGCAAGTAGGATGTGTGCAGAGATTTTTAAAGGATTTAGAAAAAAACACGATTACAGAAATTCATACAGTATGCAAGAACTTGTATTCCCTCATGACTTATGCGTTTTTAATGTGAATGAATTATCAAAAGAACTAAAAAATAATCCTTACTTAGACTTTTTTTGCACTTTAGATGGTTCTGTTTTCATAAACAACAAATATAACAATTTGGAAGAAATAAATGCTTTCGCAGACACAAATAAAGCAATAGGATATCATAGTTCAGGACATTTTTTAAGTTGGTTTATTCACGAATGGCTTCATGCTATTCAGAATAAATTAATATATAATTTTACATCACATAGGGGCTATGGTAATTTTGAACAAACCAGAATAAGATTTTTTCAGGAGAGAAAATTAGATAAAAAAGAAAATGAAATTGTAAAAGATATTTTAGGTGAATATGCGACAATTCACGATTCTAATACGGCACAATATTCCGAAGTTTTTGCTGAAGCTTGGACAAAATTTATATGTGATTCTCTTGATAAAGATTGTTTACATTTTAGAAAAGATCCTGTTGAGGAAATGAAGAGAACTCCAAAAGAATTTCAGAAAATTTTAGAAAAAGTATCTAAAGTTGAGTTCTTTGACATTTGGGGAAATCCTAAAAAAAATTATTAAGCAAAACAAGATTTCAATCCGACAAAAAATAAAATTTATATCTGTACCAAAATAATAGCTGGTAGGTTGGGCATACTTGCCCAACAATAACTTTTTAATGCAATTTTATGCAAAAGAGTGCAAGAATCGTGCAAAAAATGCGTAAATAAGTGCAAGAAAAGTCACTTTTGGAGTAGTTTGAGTCAACTCACTTCCGACCATTTATAATTGGTAAAAGGCAGACTTTTTGGTACTTTGTGCCTTAGAATAATGAAATATTTTCCGAGCGAACTACTCAAAAAAATACAATCGGTTTTTGGGGTAAAGTTACACTTCCGACCTTAATGTCACCCTGAATTTATTTCAGGGTCTTATAGGAATGTAGTAAATAGCAACTTTTGTAAGA